>CAJXLZ010000009.1 GCA_913056505.1 uncultured Desulfurellaceae bacterium | reverse complement strand
CGGAATCTGGAGTTTAAAGTCTGGATTCCCGCGTTCGCGGGAATGACAGTGAAAATTAAGGGAATGACAGTAAGCTATTTTATTACTATAAGACAAAGCGCTGATGTCTGGATTCTGAGCTTTCGCGGGAATGACAGGGGATTTAATATTTACTATAGTCTTTAATTCATATTTTCTTGACACGGTAGTATGTATATTATAATTAAAGATGGCTTAAAAATTATGATTATTAAAAGCGACACTGAAAGAAAATTTCCGGAGGTGAAATGAGCCCATATTTTTTAGGATTTGTCGGTCATTCCGGCAGCGGAAAAACAACATTAATAGAGAAAGTAATAAAAATTTTTGCACAAAAAGGCAAAAAGATTGGCGCTGTAAAGCACGATGCACACACATTTGAAATAGATTACCCCGGAAAAGATTCATATAAAATGAAACATGCGGGGGCGCATAGAATGGTTATATCCGCAAAAGATAAATTTGCGCTTGTTGAAGACAGGGAATTTGAAATGCCGTTTGACGATCTCAAAGGTCTATTTCGGGATTGTGACATTGTTTTTGTAGAGGGATACAAAATTTGGGATATACCAAAAATTGAGGTTCACAGAAAAGATACAAACAGTGAATATTTAATAAAAAATGGTGTGAAAAATATAGTCTTGGTCGTAACAGATGAGTTAGATAGATCT
Source organism: uncultured Desulfurellaceae bacterium (assembly GCA_913056505.1). Lineage (GTDB taxonomy): Bacteria > Campylobacterota_A > Desulfurellia > Desulfurellales > Hippeaceae > CAJXLZ01. The sequence goes on along the minus strand of CAJXLZ010000009.1, from coordinate 12,276 downwards.
TTCGATGTGCCCGTGCTTTTTATTGACGATATTGATGGCGTGGTTAATTTTATAGAACACATTGAACATAAATTTAGGATGAAGAGTGAACATACTGCAGATTGAGCCAGCCACAAATTTTTCGGGCGGCGCTAATCAGATGCTGCTTAACTCCTTTGAATTAAAAAAGAGGGGCCATAGAGTTTATGCTGCGTGTGTGAAAGACTCACCGGTCTATAAAATTTTATCTGATAAAAGCTTTGATATTGTAGAAATAGATGAAGGTAAAAAATATTTCTCAGCCCAAATAATAAGAAATTTTCTAAAAAATAATAGTATTGATATTGTTCATACCCACCATTCAAAGGGACATACCATAGGAATTTTAAGTCTTATTGGCAGAAAAAAAGAGCGATTGGTAGTTCAGCGGGGTGTTATATTTCCTACAGCCAATATTTTTAAATATTGGAATCCGAGAGTAGATAAATTTATAGCAAACTCAAAAGCCGTTAAGAATGTTATGAAGCGCTATTTTGTTCGTGCGAATAAAATAGCGGTTGTTTATAGTGCAGTAGATGAAAAGGAATTTGCCAATTTTCATAGGGATGCTGTTAGAAGTGAGTTCGATTTTAGGGATAAATTTGTTTTTGGTATTGTGGGCAACTACTCCGATTACAAGGGCCATGATATGCTGCTTGAAGCTTTCAGCCGAATAAAAAATAAAAACATTTTGCTTGTTATTATAGGTAAAGATACCGAAAAGCTTGCAAAAAAGACGCAACAGTTAAAAATAGATGATAAGGTTAGAATATTGGGATTTAGAAAAGATGCAAGAAAAATAATAAAGGGGTTTGATTGTTTCGTAGTGCCCTCTTTGAAAGAGAGTTTCCCTAATGCTGTTATTGAGGCTTTTTTTATGAAAGTGCCGGTTGTTGGAACTAATGTGGGTGGTATTCCTGAACTACTTGGGAGTGATAGGGGAATTTTGTGCAAGCCTGATGCCAATGCTTTAAAAGATGCACTTGTCAAAGCGTTGAACAGTGATCTTAAGCAATTAATAAATAATGCATATAAATTTGCAAATGACAATCTTACGATAGAAAAAAAGATAGATAGACTCGAAGCCATATACAAGGAGCTCATCTAAGTGAAATTTTTGTATAGAATTTTAAAGATTTTACCAATGCCTGTTTTGCAGACTTTATTTGATTTTGTTGCTATTATTTTGTATCTGCTGCTCAAGAAAAGAAGGATAATGGCTCAAGATAATATCAAAAAAGCCATAGGTGGAAATTATAAGAAAACTGCATTGAAAACATACCTATATTTTGCAAAAATGGTAGCGGAAAATATTAAATATATAGGCAATGAAAAATATATAAAAAAACATGCAAAAATAGATGGCGAGGAGTATTATGATTATGCTAAATCACTTAATAGGGGTGTCATAGCAGTTTTGGCGCACTTTGGGAATTGGGAGATGATGGCTTGTGTTGCCTCTTTTTTGAAAGAGAAGGTTAATATAATGGTCAGGCCGCTTGACAATAAGAAGCTTGATGAAATCATTGAAGGTGCAAGGGCTTCTTGCGCAAGCAGGGTTATATCATCAAGAGAGAGCGCATTTAGATTTATTAAATTACTTAAAAAAAATGAAACACTCGGTATTTTGATTGATCAGGCAGCAAACGAAAATGCCTTAAAGATAGATTTTTTCAATAGAAAAGCTAGGGTGAATGAGGGCGTTGCTATTTTTTCATATAGGTTAGGTACACCTGTGCTGCCCGCATATATGAAGGAAGACAAAGGAAAATATACATTAGTTTTTGAAAAACCTATTGTATGTGAGCATACGGGTGATTTTAAGAAGGATGTGGAAAATATGATGATAAAGATTTATAGTAGGTTTGAGGATTGGATAAGACATTCTCCGGAGAAATATTTATGGATGCACAATAGGTGGAAATGAAGGCTGTATTTTTGGATAGGGATGGAACGATAATAGAGGATGTAAATTATTTAAGCAGATTTAAGGATATAAGACTTATGCCGCTTGCAAGGGAAGGGCTGAAGCTATTGAAGGATTGCGGATACAAACTTATTGTTGTGAGCAATCAATCCGGCATAGGCAGGGGGTATTTTACAGAAGATTTTGTAAATAAAACGCATAACCTCATAAATGAGATGCTTGATGGTTTGATTGATAAATTTTATTTCTGTCCGCATAGGCCTGAGGACAGTTGTAGTTGTAGAAAACCTAAAACGGGACTTATTGATCAAGCCACTCATGATTTTGAAATAGATAGAAAAAGATCGTTTGTTGTAGGTGATAAGGAAACAGATATTGAATTGGGCATTAATGCTAATATAACACCTTTGCTTGTTGTATCAAGCCATAATGAAGAACTGATTAAAAATACAAAAGCCAAAAAATTTTTTAGGAATTTATATGAGGTGGCGCTATGGATTTGCCGAAAGGATTCTACGGTATAACGGATGAACGGTATGGCTCAATAGAGTCTGCGGAAAAATTGATTGAATTTGGTGCAGAGATTATTCAATACAGATGCAAATACAAAATGGATAGAGAAAAATATGAAGAAGCTTTAAAGATAAAGGATATGATAGCTGACAAAGATATCATCTACATAATAGACGACAGGGTTGACTTGGCTTTGGCTGTGGGCGCCGATGGTGTGCATGTGGGAGATAAAGATATGCCTCCCTGTTCAATAAGGAGGATTGTGCCAAAAGATTTTATCATAGGTGTAAGTACGCATTCTGTTAAGGATGTGTTAAATGCCGATTGTTGTGACTATATAGGCGTGGGTCCTGTATTTTATACAACAACAAAAAAAGATGCACAGGCCGCACTTGGTGTTGATGAGGCAAAGGCAATGATTTCAGCATCCAAATTTCCTGTTTATTTGATAGGAGGAATAAATATTGACAATATTGAGTCGGTGAAAAATATCGGTGCTTATGGTTTTTCCAGTGTTTCGGGTGTTTTGAATAATGACATTAAATATTTTAACAGGTTGATGTATATATGGAACAGCTAAAGGACAGATTTGGAAGAAATATAAATTACATAAGAATATCAGTTACAGACAGGTGCAATTTCAGATGCATATATTGTATGCCGGAGCACGGCATAGAATGGATGGAAATGAACAACATTTTGACATATGAAGATATTGAATTTTTTATGAAAAGCGCAGCTGCATTGGGTATCAAGAAGGTAAAACTTACAGGTGGAGAACCGCTAGCAAGAAAGGATATTGCTAAATTGGTAGAGATGCTTAAGGGTATTGAACAGATCAAAGAGATTTCTTTAACAACTAACGGCAGCATGCTTACCAAGCTTGCTAAGGATTTAAAAAAAGCTGGATTAGATAGGATAACTGTGAGTTTAGATACACTTAATGAGGATAAATTTAGAACTATTACGCGATTGGGCAGTTTATCGAGTGTTCTGGATGGTTTTGATGCTTTGGATAGTGCGGGATTTGAAAATACAAAAATAAACACCGTAATAATGAAAGGCATTAATGTTAAAGAAAGTGTAGAACTTGCGGGGTTCGCACTGTCAAGGGGCTATGATATAAGATTTATCGAATTGATGCCCACTGATTTTCTCAAATCTTGGCGTAAATATTATGCAAGCATAGATGATGTGATAGATGTTCTCAAAACACATTATGATTTGGAAGAGTCCTCTAAAAAGACAAACGGACCTGCCGTCTATTACAAGGTAAAAAACGGTTTTGTGGGTTTTATAACGCCTTTATCCAAGAGTTTTTGTGGTTTGTGCAACCGTATAAGGCTCTCAAGTGACGGCTATATTATACCATGCTTGGGGCACAACATAAAAATAGATGCGAAAGAGGCAGTGAGGGCAAGAGATGCAAAAAGGTTGAAAAGTATAATAAAAAATACCGTATTTAACAAACCCAAAGATCACGCCTTATTAAGCGAAAATATACATACGGTGTTTTCTAAGATAGGGGGGTGATATGGAATTTACACATTTTAACGAACAAAAACGCGCAAAGATGGTTGATGTGAGTCATAAAGATGTATCGGTGCGTATAGCAAGAGCATATGGCGAGGTTAAGCTGTCAAAAGATGCGTATGAAGCAGTTAAAGAAGGCAGGGTTAAAAAAGGTGATGTACTAGCTGTTGCTCAAGTCGGCGGCATTATGGGCGCAAAAAAAACGCCCTATTTAATACCTATGTGCCACCCGCTGCCGGTCGAGGGTATAGATATTAATTTTGAAATGGATGATGATCGTAATGTCATAAAAATATTTTCCGAGACTAAGGTTTCTTCAAAAACCGGTATTGAGATGGAAGCGATAACGGCTGTCAGTATTGCTGCCCTGACAATTTACGATATGTGCAAAGCTATAGACAGGAGTATAGAAATAAATAATATCTATCTTCTGCATAAAGAGGGTGGCAAAAGCGGAACATTTGACAGATAAATTTAAGCGCTAAAAACTCAAGATATATGGGGAAAAATTGATAATACAATTTAAATATTTAAGATTTAAGTAAAAGAGGTGCATATGATTTTGCCTTTCGATGCTCTAAATGTAATTTTAGACAATATGAACCCTTTGGGCAGAGAGAAAATCTCTATCTTTGATGCTCAAGACAGGGTAGTTGCAGGCTATGTCTATTCCTTGCTTGATCTGCCTGTTTCAGATAATTCCGCAATGGACGGATATGCCGTCAGGTTTGAAGATATAAAAGATATCCCGTCGAAATTAAGCGTTAAAGGTGTCATAAAAGCGGGTGATTCGGTTGTTGGTTTATCTGTTGAAAAAGGTGAATGCTTTAGAATCATGACAGGTGCACCTATTCCTGAAAATGCAGATACGGTTGTAGAATTTGAGGCAACACAAGAAAAAGACGGTGTTGTCAATATTTTAAAGCAAAAGAAAAAATATGCAAATGTTAGGTTTAAAGGCGAAGATATAAAGGCAGGAAAAAAAATAGATTTTATAGGCGAGGTCATAAATCCCTACAGGCTTTCTCGCATTGTCTCAACAGGCAATGTATTTTTGCCTGTCTATAAAAAGCCAAGCGTGTGTGTTATAGCAACAGGCGACGAACTTGCATATCCGGGAGATAGCGTTAACGAATCGACTATTGATTCAAACAGCTTTTTTGTAAAATACATTTTAAAGGATTTGAATCTTGATGTAAGTTATCTTGGTATAGCAAGAGATGTTGATGAAAGCCTCATAGAACTTATGGAGTATGCACAAAATTACGATATTATCATTACAACAGCCGGCATATCGTTTGGTGATTTTGATGTTGTAACCAATATAGAAAAGAAAATGAATATTAATTGGTCTTTTAAGTATGTGAAACAAAAACCTGGTAAACCTTTTGCATTCGGTAAAATAGGCAATAGTCGTATTTTTTCATTTCCTGGTAATCCTGTGTCGACAGCGTTTTGCTCGTTTTTTTATCTTATTCCTGCCATAAAAAAAATGATGGGATATAAAAAGTATATGCATACGCCCATAGATGCACTCTTAACAAAGCCTATGTCAAAAAGAAACGACAGGGTTCATTTTAACAGAGTGAGTGTCAAGTTTAAAGATGGCAATTTTTATGCAGAGCCATTTGAGACGCAGGGATCAAATATTATTGAATCTATAGCAAGCTGCAATGGATTTGCTATGGTGGACAGTGATAAGATAGGAGAAATAGGAAAAGGAGAAAGGATAAAGGTTTTTTTGTACGATTTTGAATCTGTGTTTGACAAATGAAGTAAGGATGTAGGGCTTATATAATAAATTTAAAGAAAAAAACACTAAATTCACTTGTATTGAAGATGTAGGTGAAAAATTTATTTAGAGGGGCGAAATATGAAGCTTTTGAGCATTGATGTGAGTAAATGCACAGGCTGCAGGGCATGTGAATATGCCTGTTCTTTTGCTCATGCCGGAGAGTTTAATCCGTTAGATTCAAGAATTAAAATCAGTGAGTTCTTAGACGATTTTGTGTTTGTTCCTTCTGTATGTACTCAGTGTGAAGATGCTTATTGTGTTTCTGTCTGTCCGACCAACGCTTTGACAAAGAACAACGAAACGGGTGTTGTTGAGTTTAACGGCGATAAGTGTATAGGATGCAAACAGTGTGTTATTGCTTGTCCGTGGGGTTCTATAAAACTTAATCATACGGCAAAAGAGATAATAAAATGCGATATGTGTGGTGGTGACCCGGAATGTGTTAAGGTTTGCCAGGCGAAGGCTTTAAAATTTGTTGAAGTTGAAGATGCGGTTTTGGATAAACAGCATAGAAACGCTATTTACTATAAAGAGATTGCATCTACAGGGGGTGCATTATGATAAAAGGTGGATATATGGGAAAAATTTTGAGGGTTAATTTAACAAACAACAATATTGAAACCGAAAGTATAAATGAATCTTGGGCTAAAAAATATATAGGTGGACGAGGATATGGCACACGTATTATGATGGAAGAGGTTGATCCTAAAACCGATCCTTTATCTGAAAATAACAAAATATAATAGCAAGCGGCCCATTGGGCTCTACGGTAGCGCCATCCTCAGGCCGTGTTATGGTTATTACAAAAGGAGCATTGAACGGTGCTATTGCCTGTTCGAATTCTGGTGGGCATTTTGGTTCTGAAATGAAACGTACAGGATTTGATATGATAATTATTGAAGGAAAAGCAGCAAAGCCTGTATATTTATGGATAAGTAAAAATGGGATTGAGTTGAGGGATGCAGATTATTTATGGGGCAAACCTGCTGATGAAGTAGACAAAATAATGAAAGAAAATACACACCCCGAAGCTTGTACAATGGAGATAGGTCCTGCAGGCGAAAAGTTATCTTTAATTGCAAATATAACATTTGACGGACATAGAGCTGCTGGAAGAACAGGGGTCGGTGCTGTTGCCGGTGCTAAAAATTTAAAGGGAATCGCGGTCAGAGGAAATTTAAGCGTAAAGGTTGCAGACAATGATGCTTTCTTAAAAGCATCTTACGAAGCAAGGGATATTTTGAGCAAGAATGCTTTTTCCGGCGGCGGCGGCGCAAAATACGGAAGTGCGATACTTGTGAATGTAATTAACAGCGTAGGTGGTATACCTACTAGAAATGCACATGATTCATATTTCCCTGAGGCAGAAAAAATTAGCGGAGAATTTCTTACAAAAAATAACCTTGTAAGAAATGAGGGGTGTGACAGCTGCTCCATTGCCTGTGGAAGAGTGACGGAAATAAGAGATGGAAAGTATAAAGGTGAACATGGAGTGGGTCCTGAATATGAATCAATATGGGCATTCGGAGCTATGTGCGGCGTCTCTGACTTGAATGCGATTGTTATGTCTAACTATCTGTGCGATAGATATGGACTGGATACAATCTCGGCAGGTTCTACTGTTGCCTGTGCTATGGATTTGTATGAAAGCGGATATATGCCAAAAGAAGATGCACCGTTTCCGCTTGAATTCGGATCGGCAGATGCTTTAGTAAATGCTGTGGAACTTATGGCAAAGCAAGAGGGTAAATTAGGTAAATTGTTGGCGCAGGGTTCTTATAGATTGGCTGAACATTACGGTCATTCCGAACTGTCTATGAGCGTGAAAAAACAGGAATTCCCTGCTTATGACCCCAGAGCCATTAAGGGCATAGGACTTGAATATGCTACAAGCAACAGAGGCGCTTGCCATGTAAGGGGTTATACAGTAGCAGCTGAGGTATTGGGAAAAACAGATAGGATAAAATATGATGGTAAAGCAGAGCTGGTTAAAATATTTCAGAATTTAACGGCTGCTTTGGACTCTACGGGCATTTGTCTGTTTACAACGTTTGGGCTTGTTGGTGAAAATATTGCAAAGTTGTATTCAGCGGCAACAGGAGTTAACTGCAGTGAAGCTGAATTTATGAAGATTGGCGAACGTATTTGGAATATGGAAAAGCTCTTTAATATAAAAGCAGGTTTCACAAAAGAGGATGATATGCTACCGCCTAGAATGTTGAAAGAGCCTATAAAAACAGGTCCCTCAAAAGGGGAGGTTGAAGAGCTTGATAAAATGCTGGATGATTATTACAAAGCAAGGGGATGGGATGAGAACGGAATTCCCACAAAAGAAAAATTGAAAGAATTAGAGATAGAGAATTTGATATGAGATATATAATAGCGGGCGGCAGTATAGCCGCCTACACCGCATACAAAGAGATTAAAAGGCTGGATAAGAATGCCGACGTAAAAGTAATTTCAAAAGAAAGCGTTCAGCCGTATGGAAAAATGTTGCTTCCTTACCTTATTTCATCTGATGAAATAAAGCAGAATATGTTTTTTGAGTTAGATAATGACGATATTTTATTAAATGATGCCGTTGAGTCTGTATATGCAAAAAACAAAATTATTAAGACAGAAAGCTCAAAAGAATTTGCCTATGACAAATTGCTTATAGCAACGGGCGCCGATGCTAAAATCCCGGAATATAGCGGTTCATACGGAAAAGATAGTGTTGTCGGTGTAAGATATTTAAAGGATGTTGAGAGCATAGAAAAGAGACTTAGCACTTGTAGCAGTAGGCATATCATACTTGTCGGCGCCGGGCTTGTAACGCTTGAAACCGGCTGGGCTTTGGTAAAAAGAGGATTTTCCGTAAATTATATTGTTCGTTCAAGCAGAATTTTATCTAAGATACTTGATGAAGAATCTTCTTATACTATAGAAAATTATATAGAAAAGAACTATCCCGTTAAATTTATAAAGGGTGATGATGTTGAATTTATAGACGAAAAGGATAGTGGCGTTTATGTTAAACTAATATCGGGCGGTAGCCTTGAGGGGTGTGCGGTTATTGTTGGAAAAGGCGTAAGGCCTAACGTTGATTGCTTGCAAAATACAAACATCGAGTCTGAAAAGGGCATTGAAGTGGATAACCATCTACAGACTGGTGTGCAGGATATTTATGCTGTAGGTGATGTTGCAGCTTTTGATGATGTTGACGACGGACAAAAGAAAATACATGCTATATGGCCTGTGGCTGTTGAACAGGCAAAAGCAGCGGCTAAGAATATGGTTGGTGTAGAAACTGAATATATGCCTGAATTCTCAAGAAACTTACTGCCCGTTTTTGGAATAAATATTTTTACAGGTGGCATATCAAATAAGGATAATTTTGATATCTATAAAAGAACAAATGGCTTGGAATATAGGAAAATAATATTAAAAGACGGCAAATTGAAGGGATTTATATTGATTGGTGATATCGAAAACTTCGGGGCATATACCTATTTGGCAAAAAGACAAATTGATGTTTCAAAAAATATAGATAAACTGTTATATGGAGTTTTTGATATAAATCACTTGCATTAAGCAAATAAAACTAAAATTATTTTGTCTTAATTATCAACCATATATTTGTTTGCAGATACATGCCGTATCGTAATTCACATAAAAGCATATGTTTTTATATAATTATTAAAGACTATATCTATACATATGATATAAATCTTCTATGGATATTTATAAACAAAAGCTAAAGAAACTACTTTATGAACCTGCCAAAACAAGCCTGCGGTAAGCAGGGAATAAGAAGCCATAAAAAATTGTATTGACAAGCGAGTCACTATATTTTCGAGTTTTTTCACTTCTTGACAATTGTTAGTGATATTTGTTAATATGCGACGCTATTGGATGGAGAGGTGTCCGAGCTGGCTGAAGGAGCACGATTGGAAATCGTGTGTAGGGTCACAAGCTTTACCGAGGGTTCGAATCCCTCCCTCTCCGCCATAGATTGCGCCCATAGCTCAGTTGGATAGAGCGCAAGATTGCGGTTCTTGAGGCCGGAGGTTCGAATCCTCTTGGGCGCACCATTTTCCTTAGCGATGCCCACCTTGAATGGGTCTTCACGACATGTATTTTGCCGAACCCCGCCAGATCCGGAAGGAAGCAACGGTAGGCAAATTTATGTGAGCGCGGAGTGTCCTATTTAGGTGGGTATCGCTAAGGAAAAGGAAAGTTATGTATACAGTTTTAGCACGTAAATATAGACCACAAAAGATCGATGAAATAAGGGGGCAGGATGTTGCCACTACTATAATTAGAAATGCAATTTTAAAGAACAAAATTCACCATGCCCTGTTGCTGTCAGGGCCTATGGGTACGGGTAAAACATCTTTGGCGCGTATTATAGCTAAATCTTTAAATTGCAAAAACGGACCCACTATTGATCCCTGCAATGAGTGCGAATTATGTATTAGTATAACAAAAGGTAAAAACGTAGATGTTATAGAAATAGATGGCGCCTCCAACAGAAAAGTAGAGGATGCACGTTCCATTATAGAAAGCATTAAATATCCTCCTTTATCCTCAAGATACAAGGTTTATATAGTAGACGAGGTGCATATGCTCACGCAAGAGGCTTTTAATGCACTTCTTAAAACTATAGAAGAGCCGCCCAATTATGTAAAATTTATCTTTGCAACAACCGCTTTGGATAAGGTTCCAGATACCATACAGTCAAGATGTCAAATATTATCGTTAAAAAAGGTGCCTAGTGAAATAATAGCTGAAAAACTTAAAGTTATATCAGAAAAGGAACAGGTCGCCATAGATACGGATGCTATTGATATGATAGCCCACTTCGCCAATGGGTCATTTAGAGTTGCTGAGGGCTATTTGGATAGATGCATTAACTATAAAGGTGATAATATTACATCGGAAGATGTGGAAAAAGTGATAGGTATAGCCAGTTTTGAGCAAATTAAGAAGTACTTATTCTTTATTAAAGAAAAAAAGTTATCATCTGCCTTATCTATGATTGACAACCTATTTAATAATAATCTTAATGCAGAATTCTTTAGTCAGTCTGTAATTAATTACTTGTTGAGCAGTGACCTTAATCTTGAATATAAAACAGCGCTTTTAAATGTGTATTATAATGTTTTGGTTGATATAAAACACCAAGTGGATGAAAAAATAGCATTAAAAATCGCAACACATAAAGCAGTGAGCATAGGCGATTTGGAAAAGGTGGAAAAGTTGATAGAATATCTATCCGAGAACGAACCAAACCAAATAGCCCTCGATTCTCAATCAGCTAAAAACATTGTTGTTAAAAACAGCGTTAATGAGGGTAATAAAACAGATATTAAAGAAAATAGTATGCTTGATTTTGTTTTGAGAGAATTTGAAGGAAAAATTATCAGCACGGAAAATATTAAAAAATAGTTGAAAATATAAAAAAATAGGTTTAAAATTAAGTAGCATTCTCGTAATGAGAACGCATTTATATGGAGGTTTGTATGCCTAAGAATTTTGGCGGTATGGATATAAATAGTTTGATGTCGCAAGCAAAAAAGATGCAAAAAGAGTTGAAAAAGGCACAGGAGCAAGCTGCGAAAGAGATATCTGAAGTGAGTGTCGGCGGCGGTATGGTCACAGTTAAAGCAAGTGGTTCAGGTGAGGTTGTTGATGTAAAAATATCTAAAGAAATTGTTGATCCGGATGATATAGAAACACTTGAGGATTTAATATTATCCGGCGTTAACGAGGCAATACGTAAATCTAAAGAGTCTATGCAGGAGAAAATTTCATCATTGACAGGAGGGTTGAATATACCCGGTGTGTTTTAATGAGCTTTCATATTTCTCTAATTGATAACGTTGTTTCAAGTTTGTCAAGATTGCCCGGCATAGGTGAGAAAACGGCTGCTAAATATGCAATGTGGTGCATAAGTCATAAAACGGAAACTAATAATATTGCTTCTGCGCTGAGCAGCTTAATTAATAATGTAAAACTATGCAAAAAGTGCAGAAATATAGCAGATAGTGAGTTGTGCAGTATCTGTTCGGATAGTACGAGAAATAAAGATACCATATGCGTAGTAGAGGACGCAGAAAATTTGCTTGCAATAGAATCAAGCAAAGTATATAATGGTTTATATTTTATTCTTTGGGGTTTAATTTCACCTTTATACGGGGTATCTCCTGAAAATATAGGGATCGATCATCTTATAGACAGAATTTATAAAGAGGATATTAAAGAAGTTATAATGGTTATAAGCTCAAACACAGAGGGGGATTTAACAGCCCAATATATTAAGGAAAAATTAAGGAAGAGCCATGCTAAAATTACAAGAATTGCATACGGCGTACCCGTAGGAATAAATATTAACTTTGTGGATAATGATACATTAATTAAAGCATTTAAGGGGAGACAGGTATTTTAGAACTTTTTATTGGAGGTGGATATGTCTAAGAAGATGGACATAAGATGGCACGGAAGAGCA
>CAJXLZ010000008.1 GCA_913056505.1 uncultured Desulfurellaceae bacterium | reverse complement strand
TAATGTCATTCCGTGCTTGACACGGAATCTAAAGCATGGATTCCCGCGTGCGCGGGAATGACAAAGGGTTTAGCATATAACTCTTTCTTTTCCCCACATTATAAAAAGGCGTTAAGAAAATAGTTACAAAAAGCTAATATAATAATTTGCAGTTTTTGCTAATTTGTTGTAATTTTCACATATGAACATAAAGGCTGATGTCGGTTTGATTTTTTCTGTAATTTTTATAGCTTTAATTATTTTCAGTGCTATTTTTGCACCATACATCGCGCCCTATAACCCTTATGCCATAGATCCAAATTCTATTCTGCAGCCACCGTCCTGGCATCATCTTTTCGGTACGGATAGAATAGGAAGGGATGTATTCTCTCGTATAATTTATGCAAGCAGAATATCTATTGAGGTCTCTTTAATTGCTGTTGGCATTTCTACATTTTCAGGACTATTTATTGGGGCTGTAAGCGGATATTTCGGCGGCATTACAGACTCCATTATTATGCGCTTTATTGATATTATGCTGACCTTTCCCGTTTTTTTCCTGATTTTGGCTGTAGCTGTTTTGGTTGGTCCAAGTATAATCAACATTATGATTATCATAGGTTTGACAGGCTGGATGGGAATAGCGCGTATTGTAAGAGCTGAGGTTTTGAAGCTGAAAAGTATGGAGTATATAAGTGCGGCTAAGCTCCTTGGTAAGAGCGATCTGTATATTATTTTTAGACATATCATACCCAATGCTATCTCTTTAGTCATTGTATATGCTACATTAGGTGTAGGCAGTGCAATATTGGCGGAATCGGGCTTAAGTTTTTTAGGCCTTGGTGTTCAACCCCCTATAGCAAGCTGGGGCAGTATTTTATCAGAAGGTAAGGATGTTATACAGATAGCATGGTGGATGACCTTCTTCCCCGGGGTTGTAATATTTTTAACGGTTATATCGTTTACGTTTATTGGAGAGCGTTTTAAGTAATGTTTCAGATTGATGCTAAGAAAATAAAATATTTTGATTATCCCCTATTTTTTGCGGTGCTCGCCATTAATATAATAGGTATCTTTACAATATGGACTACACAGACACATCCCAATTTTGCCATAAAGCAGATAATCTGGGTAGTTACCGGATCTATTCTTGCAATAGTAGTATCATCTGCAGATACAAAAAGAATAAAGGGTATAACAGTTTATCTGTATACATTTTCGATTATCCTGCTTGCTGTAGTATTTGTAAATGGTATTTTAAGTCACGGAGCAAAACGCTGGATTTCCTTATATTTTTTTCATATACAGCCATCTGAATTTATTAAAGTAGCTATAATTTTGATGCTTGCATACTATTTTGATGAAAATCCAAGGAGCACGCCATATACACTAAAAGAGCTATTAATGCCTGTTTTTATCGCACTTATACCCACTATTTTTATACTTAAGCAGCCAGATTTGGGAACTGCTTTCATAATACTATTTATTACACTCAGCATAATACTTATAGCAGGTGTGAAGAGATCGTTGATTATCAAGTTTATTATGCTATCTTTTGCACTTGCGCCGTTTGTATGGTCAAATTTAAGGGGATATCAGAAAGACAGGATATTAGCTTTTATCAACCCCAATGCTGCACCGACAACCTTCGGATATCACACGCTGCAGTCTGAGGTTGCAATAGGATCAGGCGGTATGTACGGTAAAGGTATAGAGGGTGCAACACAGACATTGTTAAACTTTTTGCCTGAACATCATACCGATTTTATATTCGCGGTATTTAGTGAGCAGTGGGGATTTGCCGGTGATCTGGCTTTAATTTTTCTATACACTTTTATAATATTGAGAGGATTACAGATCGCTAAACTTGCAGATGGCAATTTTGAGCGTTTTGTTGCTTTGGGCATAGTTGTTATGTTGTGGATATCATTTTTGCTTAATGTGGGTATGACAATAGGGCTTATTCCTGTTGTGGGTGTACCACTCTTATTTTTTAGCTACGGCGGCAGCGCAGTAATTGCCTCCTTTTTTGCATTAGGTATTCTGCTTAGCATAAGAATGAGGAGTTTTATGTGACAATATTGAAACCGATATATTAAGGGGTGTTAAAATGATAGAAAGATATGCGCGTGAGCCTATGAATTCCATATGGAGTGAAGAATCAAAGTTTAAGCGGTGGCTAAAGGTCGAGATAGCTGTTGTTAAGGCGTGGGAAAAGATATCTGCTATTCCTGAAGGCACAGCTTCAGAAATAGAAAAAAAGGCTTCATTTAATATAGACAGAATAAAAGAGATAGAAAAGACTACGCGTCATGATGTTGTAGCGTTTTTGCAAAATGTAAAGGAACACTTGGGTAAGGAAGGTGAATATCTGCACTTCGGCATAACATCCTCAGATACCATAGATACGGCGATGGCGCTCGCCTTGAAACAGTCTGCAGAAATTATTATAGATGATATAAAAATGGTTTTAGAAACCTTGAAGAAAAGAGCGTTTGAGTTTAAGGATACTATAATGATAGGCAGATCGCATGGAATACACGGCGAGCCTATTACATTTGGTTTTGTTTTGGCACTATGGTATGAGGAGATGAGTAGAAATTTGGAGCGAATGCAAAAGGCTAAAGAGACTATATCATATGGCAAGATATCAGGTTCTATGGGAACATTTGCAAATGTCCCCATAGAAGTAGAGGAGGTTGCATGCAAACTTTTAGATCTAAAACCCGCTAAGATATCTAGCCAAATTATACAAAGGGACAGATATGCAGAGTATATGTCGACACTCGCTGTTATGGCATCCACAATTGATAAGATAGCCACTCAGATAAGGCACTATCAGAGAACTGAAGTTAGAGAGGCAGAGGAATTTTTTCATAAAGGCCAAAAAGGCTCATCCAGTATGCCGCATAAAAGAAATCCGGTTTTAAGCGAAAATTTATGCGGTTTGGCAAGATTAATCAGGGGCAATGCGCTTGTGGCATTGGAAAATGTTGCCCTTTGGCATGAGCGTGACATAAGCCATTCATCAAATGAGAGAATTATTCTGCCTGATTCAAACATAGCAATAGACTTTATGCTAAACAGATTAAACAACATACTATCCAATCTCGTTGTTTATAGGGAAAATATGCTTAAAAATCTTAATCTGACAAATGGTGTTATATACTCTCAGCGTATAATGCTTATGCTTGTCGAGAAGGGTGCTGAAAAAAATAGATCATATGAAATTGTTCAAAAAAATGCTATGAAATCTTGGGAAAACAACATCTCTTTTAAGGATCTTGTGCTCCATGATGAATATATTATGAGCATTTTAACAAAAGATGATATAGACAATTGTTTCGATCCCGGTTATTATGTTAGGAGAATAGACGGCATATTTAAAAGAGTGTTTGACTAAGATGCTATACTTATATATAATAGGATAAGAGTAGAATCTTTATTTGATGTGGAGTTATGGAAAATATAGTTGACTTAATGGAAGATCCCATAGCCTTCATAAATAATGATGGCACCGTAAATTATGTAAATAAAAGTTTTAAAAATCAATTTGCAACAGACGTTGGCGTTAGCTTGAAAGAGTTGTTTAATAAAGGAGATAGGGGCGTATTCTTTGATAATTTTCTAAAATTATCAAACTCGGAGAATGGCTATAAAAGCCTTATGCATCTAATTGATAAACACGGCAACATCGTGCCGTATTATCTGCATTCATTCAAATATCGGAACTATATATGTGTAAAAATGACCAATATATCATTTTTAGAACAGCGTATTTCGGCGTCTTCATACGAAACATCGCGATTCATGGAGTCTCTAACTCAAGGCATGGCACATTCTTTAAGGAATCCTCTGATGGCTGTGGGCGGAATGATAAACAGAATAAAAAAAAATGTGCCTGAAGAGTGCACCAAATATGTATTTCCTTATGTATCTATCATAGATAAAGAGATTATGAAAGTTATGCATATTGTGTTAAGCGTTGAAACTATAAATAATTCATTTCCATCATCTCTAAAAAGAATTAATTTATATGAGATTGTTAAATCCATTGTAGATAAGTATAAAAACATAAAAAAGGGCATAAAATTTAATTTTAAGCAAATAGATAATGTAGAACTGTTTTTTAATGAAAAACACCTGCGTTTTATTTTGGAAGAAATAATTAAAAATGCTTGCGATGCATATACAGACGGCGGAACTATCAGTATAAATATTGAAAAAGTAAAAAACGATTGCTTTATCGAGATTGAGGATAACGGTGTCGGCATGAAAGCTGAGGATATTCCAATTGCGTTTGTGCCGTTTTATTCTACAAAGCCGCATAATGCGGGCATGGGTTTATCTATGGCAAAGGCGCTCACTGAAAGATATGGGGGAAAAATCAGCATAGATTCCAAAATAGGTGAAGGTTCAAAGGTAAGGTTGAGTTTTCCCATAGAAAGAAGGGGAAACATAAGAAGGAAAAATATAGAATATGGATAAAAAAAGCAGAGGGCTGTCAAGAAAGATTATTATTTATACCGCTTCTATAGCTTTAGTAACCATAGTGCTGTTTACTGCTGTCTCCACTATAACACTTATCGCATTTAAAAAACATGTGGTTACAAAAACGGAGCATGAGTTTAAAAGCAACGCTAAGGAAAATTTGGAACGTGAGGTGATTTCTTACTCCAAGATATTAAACAGTAAAATAGAGTCTCAAAAAAATGTTGCGTATCTTTTTGGAAATTTGCTGAGAGGCGATGTCATTAAATTTTTACGAAGCGAAGGAAAGAAATGCTATAAAGATAGGTTGAGGCCACTTTTTAATACGGCAAAAATTGTGCTTGATCTACGTTCCATAACGATTTTAAATGCCAAATTTAGGGCTGTATGCACCTATCCTGAGTCCTTTAGCGTTGATATAAATAGAATATTGAAAGGCAATAAAGAAAAGTTGCAAGTACATAATAAAGTGACATTTATAGATTTTCATATTAATGCAGATGGGAGTGTTTCTTACGGGTATATTTTTTCTGTAGCGGAGAATAAAAAAAATATAGGCTATATATTGTTTGATATCAAGCCTGAAAAACTGTACAGCTTGATTAAAACAGCACAGCTTCACCCCTATTCGCAAAAATATTTATGGGTTATAAATAAAAAGGGAGTGCTGATCTTTGATCCCCAAACCATAGAACATCCGCAGATTACCTTAGCGGATAATATAGATTTAACGGACAAAGCCAACGGAGAGGCACTGAGTCTCATTGTTAAAAATAATATTTTAAAAGGTGAAACAGGCACTTCGAGATATAAATTCAGGAATGTTGATAAATTTGTAGGATATACATACCTAAAGGAAGAGGGGTGGGGATTAGGTTTAACATTGCCAACTAATGATCTGTATGCTCCACTGAACAGATTAAGTAAATACATAAATCTAAGCACACTGTATGCACTATCTGCAATAGGCGTTTTAAGTGCCTTGGTTATATTGATGAGCATAACAGCGAGCCTGTTTGGCTCCCGTAAAATAGTAAAGCCTATATTGTATGATGCTGATATTATAGATGCTGTAATAAAAGGCGATACCGAAAAAAGACTGCCCACAGGTAGCAATGATGAATTAGATGAATTAGCACACTCTATAAATAAATTAATCGATCTATTTGTGAAAATTAAAGAAAAATTATAATAAGGAGGTGGTGTATGCCTGAAGATATAGATGAAATGGAAGAAGTAATTCAAGATTTTATAACAGAAGCAGAAGAACTGATAGAAGAATTAGATGAGAATTTAGTAGAGTTAGAAAATAATCCTAAAGATGCCGAACTGCTCAATAAGATATTCAGGGCATTTCATACTATAAAGGGTTCATCCGGCTTTTTGGGTTTTGATAATCTTACATCACTTACGCATAAATTGGAAGATGTACTAAATAAATTAAGAAAATTTGAGCTGGAAATGAACTCAACAATAATGGACGTGGTGCTTGCAGGAGTAGACAAGACCAAACTGATTATAGAAAGCATAAAAAATGGCGAAGATTATGAGTCTATAAATATTGACGAAAACATTACCGAATTAAATAAAATTTTGGAACCGGGTGATGTGGCAAAAAATAAAAAAGAGGAGACAGAGAAAAATACAGATAAGAATGAGGAAGCAGAGGAAAGCGGTGATACGGATAATTTAATTGCATTGCAGGAAGAAGAAATTAAAAAGGAAATAAAACAGAATCCTGAACAGGCAACAGTGGGTCAACCAGAAAAAGATATAGACGCTAAGATAGAAGAACTCTTGAGGCAAAGAATGGAGGAGGATAGAAAAAGAAGGCAAGAGAGGAAAATACAGAAAAATATTTCTAAGAGTACAGATAACAGTATGTCGCCGGCCGAAAACAAAAAGCATAATATTGTGGAACAGACAATAAGGGTTGATGTCAATAAATTGGATGACCTTATGAATTTGGTAGGCGAGCTTGTTTTAAGTAAAAACAGACTATTGAGAATATCTCAAAAGGTAAAGGAAAAACTGAACGGGGATGAGGTTTCTGAAGAACTTTCGGGTGTTGCATCTCAAATAACGCTTGTAACATCGGACCTTCAGATGAGTGCAATGAAAACGAGAATGATTACGATAGGAAAGGTGTTTAATAAATTCCCCCGAATTGTTAGGGATCTTTCCAAAAAAGTGGATAAGGATATAGATCTTATTATAGAAGGTGCAGATGCTGAATTGGATAAGAGTGTGATTGAAGAAATTAACGATCCGTTGGTGCACCTTGTTAGAAATGCCGTAGACCACGGCATTGAAAACAAAGCTGAGCGTGAGCAATCAGGCAAACCCTTAAGAGGAAGAGTGATACTTTCCTCTTTCCACGAGGGAAACTATATCGTTATAAAAGTACAGGATGACGGGCGCGGTATGGATGCAGGGGTACTTAAACAGAAGGCGCTGGAGAAGTCTTTGATATCCGAAGCTGAGGCTAAACAGATGAGTGACCAGGAGGCTTTTTCACTGATATTTAAACCCGGATTTTCCACGGCTAAGAAGGTCAGCAATATTTCTGGCAGAGGCGTTGGAATGGACGTTGTGAAAACTAATATTGAAAAGCTTAACGGCATAATAAAGGTGCAATCTGAGAAAGGCAAAGGCAGCACAATTACTTTGAAAATTCCTTTGACTCTTGCGATAATACAGGCGTTGCTTGTAAAAATAAGCGGAGAATTTTTCGCAATACCATTGGTTAATGTTGTAGAAACTGCTAAAATTACAAGCAGTGATTTGGGCAAGGTTGAGAACAGGGATGTATTGAATTTGAGAGATCATATTATACCGATAGCATATTTAGGGGATGCTTTGGGCATAGGCAAGGATAAAAAGGTTATAGATGAGGAAGAAATATATGTAGTGGTTGTGGCTGTGGCGGAAAAAAGAATTGGATTTGTAGTGGATAGTTTGATAGGCAGGGAAGAGATAGTTATTAAATCGCTGGGCAATTACCTCACGAATATCAAAGCCATATCCGGAGCCACAATTATGGGCGACGGGGCTGTTACATTGATTTTAGACGTAGGCTCGGTTGTAAGAGAATCTTCCAATATATCAAATAAAATAGAAGATCATTTCATAAGATATGATAAAGAAGCAGACAGTGTATCATGCCTCATTGCTTCCAACAACGACGAAATAGTAAAGAATATATCATCTATTATGAGAAGCAAAGACTATAAAGTGGATGTTGCCAAAAACAATAAAGATGGCATGAATGCTGTTTTCAAGAAAATTTATGATGTTGTATTTGTTGATTTGAGTATTCCTTTTGCCGGTGGATATGAATTTGTCAAGAAGCTTAGGGAATTTAGTGCTTATAAAAAGGCTTTGGTTGTGGGACTATCCAAAGATGTTTTGGAGGATAAGGAAAAAAGTAGTGAAACGAAAATAGATGGGGTGATATCTTGCCCTGTAGGCGAAGAAAAAATAAACCAAATATTGATGTCTGTTACTCATCGTGAAGGGAGGGTCGCATAATGAAAGGTGAAAAGAACCGTAAAGACTTGAATCTGTTCGATAAAAGTTTAACGATAGATGAAGATATCGAGATTGCTGAGACATATAAAAAGACTGAAAATATGAATAATACTGTTATTATAAAAGATAATTATGAGCAGATTGTGGGTTTTTCGCTGGGGAATGAATTTTTTGGCATAGATATATTAAATGTAGAGGAAATAATAAAGCCTATTGAGCCGACATATGTTCCCAACACTAAAAAATATTTAATCGGAATAATTAATTTAAGGGGTAAGATAATTCCCATAGTTGATCTTCATCTTAAATTTGAACTGGATAAGGGATACATAGGGCCAGAAAGCAGAGTTATAATAGTGGCTACAAAAAAATGTAATGTGGGTTTTTTAATAGATAAAGTAGATAGAGTATATTATATAGATAAAAAAAGTATAGAACCCACGCCTGCCAACGTGCCGCAAAATTTGGAAAAATATATAAAAGGCGTTGGAAAATTGGATAGTGGCATAATAACTTTACTTAATGTTAATGAAATTTTGAAAGACAACGTAGCCCTATCTTAAAAAAGGAGTTTTTATAATATGGAAGAAAATAGTGTATTGAGTGTAGGCTCTAACCAAATGGAGCTTGTTGATTTCAGAATGTATAGTGAAGAGGAAGGCGGCCGTGTATATGAGGGCATATACGGCATCAATGTATCAAAGGTAAAGGAGATTATTAAATACCCCAATGTGATAAAAGCACCCATGCAAGATTCCTTATTGGAAGGTATGTACAATTTGAGAGGCGATGTAATTCCTATTGTTAGCCTTGCAAAATGGCTGAATATAAAAGAACCTAAAAATCTTCACAATAAAAAGGTTATAATAACACTATTCAACAATATCACTATAGGATTTACTGTCCATGATGCAAAAAGAATTAGGAGAGTGTCATGGCGCTTTATTAAGCATCCAAGCGAAGTATTAAATAATAAATATGGTAATAAAATTGTTGGCACTATTAACTTAGATGATGACAAAGTGATGCTGATATTGGATTTTGAAAAAATCTGCGAGGAATTGGGTGTGTTTTCCGATAGTGATATGAAAAATATGATAGATAAAGCGTCTGACGCTGCTAAAGAAAAAGATAACGTTAAGATAATGATTGTTGATGATTCTTCAACAGCAAGGAAAATTATTAGAGATGCCGTGAAACCTTTGTCTGAAGTTATTATTGAGGCAAAAGATGGACAGGAGGCATGGGAAATGCTTGATAAATTGTATAATAAACATAACCAGAACATAAAAGAAGCGTTGGATATTATAATTACAGATGTTGAAATGCCAAACATGGATGGCTATAGATTGACAAAATTAATAAAATCCGACAGCAGATTCAAAAAACTGCCCGTTATTATGAACACCTCTTTGTCAGGCAGCGCTAATATGCAGAAAGCAAAAGATGCAGGGGTGGATGGCTTCTGCACAAAATTTATAGCGGATGATTTTGTTAAAGCAATTATTGAACATATATAAAATAGTACAATAGGGAGGAAATGGTATGGCAGGGTTGAATGTTGAATGGATTAATCCTTTTATAGAGGCAACATATTCCATAATAGAAACTGTGTCAACAATCAAAATTGAAATGTGTAAACCTCTTAAAATTAAAGAAGAAAATGTTACAGGATACGATGTGAGCGGCATTATAGGGATTACAGGTGAAGCTGTAGGATCAATAGCGTTGTCATTTCATAGAAAAACCGCTCTGAAAATAGTGAGCGATTTTACGGGTGAAGAAGTTATGGGAATAGATAACGATACTATGGATGCAATCGGCGAATTAACGAATTTGATTGCAGGCAGAGCAAAGAAAATTTTTTCTGAAAAGAACATAAGGATAAAAATTTCAATACCAAATATTATCTTGGGCAAAGGACATACTATAAATGCTAAAAAAAATATTCCGAGTATTGAAATTCCATTTAAGTCTGAAGAGGGGAATTTTGCTATATTGGTATCACTGAAATCTAACAGCGAGCAAACATAAAATTCTCGCGTCAGAAGCATTGAAATCGCTTTAAAGGAGATATGTGATGAGAATCATAACGGTTGATGATTCCTCTACTATGAGAAGAATTATAAAAAATACATTGAAAAAAATAGGCTATGGGGATGACATTTTAGAGGCTGAAAATGGAAGGGAAGCATTGGATATTCTATCGACTAAAGATGTTGATATCATCATAACTGACTGGAATATGCCGATAATGGACGGATTAACCTTCGTTAAAAGAATCAGATCAGATAGTAAATATGACGATACACCTATAATAATGGTTACAACAGAAGCAGCAAAGGAAGATATTATTGCAGCACTGCAGTCGGGTGTTAACAATTATGTTGTTAAGCCTTTTACTCCTGATGTGCTTAAAGACAAGATTGAGACAGTTTTGGGGCTGAAAGACTAATTGATAGAAGCTAAATCAGTTAAAAAAAGATATAAAAAAGGAGGATTTTTTTCAAAATCTTGTGTTTATGCGATTAAAGATATTTCTGTTTCTATACAGCGTGGTGAAAATATCGGTATATTAGGCGAATCCGGAGCGGGCAAGTCGACGTTGGCTCGTATATTGAGTCTGCTTGAACCGCCAAGCAGCGGTGCTGTTTTTGTAGATTCAAAAAAGATTACAAACAGAATAGATAAAACATTAAGAAGAAAAATCGGTGTTATATTTCAGAACCCATCAGGGTCTCTTGATCCACGTATAAAGATTCTATCTGCACTACAAGAAGCATTAAAAGATAAAAAGGATATAGATAAAATTTATGAGTATTGTCAAATAGCGGATGTAAAAAAAATTCTTTTGGACAGATATCCGAATCAGTTAAGTGGCGGGGAGCAGCAGCGTGTTGCTATAGCCCGAAGCCTCATAGCAGATCCTGATTATATAATATTTGATGAAGCAACAAGCTCTTTGGACGTCTCCACGCAGGCGCGTATAATGAATATGCTGGTAGATTTAAAAAGCAGAAAAAATTACTCTTACATATTTATTTCCCACGATTTAAAACTTACAACATTTATAGCCGATAGAATATATATTTTATATGACGGCTATGTTATTGAGGAAACCGATTATTTAAATATATATACCAAACCACTGCATCCCTATACGAAGATGCTTACCGGCAACGATTATATTGAGTATATAGAGGGAGATTTTACTAAAAATGCCTGTCCTTTTTATCCGTTCTGTAGGTTTAGAAAAAAGCGATGCTCGGAGAATACGCCGGATTTAATAAATATAGACAGTACACACAGTGCAAGGTGCTTTTTATATGATTGATATATTCTCCTTAACGAAGGACGATCTAAAAAATATTATAGCTGAACATAAGATGGAAAATTACAGGGCTAACCAAATATTTTCTTTTTTGTATAAACGCGGCGTAGATAATTTTGACGATATTTATGTATTAAAAAAAGAGCAGAGAGAATATCTAAAATCACACTTTAGTATCACTCGTCCGTCACTCAAAACAATTAGCACCACCGATGATGGAACAAAAAAGTACCTATTTCAATTAAAAAGTTTGGAGCATATAGAGAGTGTACTCATACCAATGAGAGATGATAAGTTTACAATATGTATATCTACTCAAGTCGGATGCAAAATGAACTGCAAATTTTGTGCTACAGGTAAGATGGGTTTTAAAAAAAATTTAACTGCAGCTGAAATAGTGTCGCAGGTTATGTTTATCATGCAGGATAATAATCTAAAAAACTCACCCAATATTGTCTACATGGGCATGGGTGAACCTTTGGACAATTACGATAATACCATTAAATCCTTAAAAATTTTAACGGATCCAGATGGTTTAAACATATCGAGAAGGAGAATAACCATCTCAACATGCGGCATAGTAGACGGCATCAATAAACTCAAAACTGATTTTCCAAACATTAACATAGCGATCTCTCTCCACACGGCGATTAATGCAAAAAGGGATAAGATTATGCCTATTAATAGGCGGTATAATATAAACGACATTATGCAGAGTCTCAAAGATTTTCCTCTCCCGAGGAGAAAGCGCATAACCTTTGAATATGTTATGATCAAGGGCTTTAATGATACAAAAGAAGATGAAAAGGCATTACTGAAACTTTTATCACATCAGAAAAGCAAATTGAACCTCATACTGCTTAACAAGCATGAGTTTCTTAATGATAATATACAGCCGTCAGACTTAGAATCTATAAATTCATTTGCCGAACATCTAAGAAAAAAAGGTATGTTTGTGACAATTAGAGATTCTAAGGGTTCATCTATAAATGCGGCATGCGGCATGCTGGCTGTTAGAACTTCTTAGCATAACTGTGTGCTAAAGCAACAGAGAGTGCATCAGATACGTCAAGAGGTTCTCCCCTTAAGTCTAATGCAAGCGTTTTTTCCACTATAAATCTGACCTGTTCCTTTTCTGCGGCACCGTATCCGCAGACTGATTTTTTTATTTCTCTCGGTGAGTATTGATAAATGTCCAATCCTTTCATTTTGACCGCCGCTATTATAGCTCCCTTGACTTGGCTTAATATCATAGAGGATTTAATATTTACAGAATAAAAAGGGTTTTCTATGGCTACGCTGTCAATTTTTGAGTTATCTATAACATCAACGGTAAACTTGAAGATATCGTAAATTTTATCTTCTAATGACTGCTTTGGACTTAATTTTAGATAGGTGTATAAAAAATCGTTATTTTCAAGATCAACTATGCCGTAGGCCGTTATTGCACTACCCGGATCTATGCCTAAGATATGCATATTTTCCCGCTAATCTCAAAATTCTCCTTGCTCCTATAAACCTTTTTCTATAAAAACGCCTTCTTAGTTTTGAGATTACCACCCCGCTTTTTTTCCCGGCAGCATTTATAAATCTTCCATTGCCTATATATATACCTACATGTGTAGCATAAGCATATGACAGTGTGTGGAAAAAGACAAGATCGCCAGGCTGTAATTCAGAAAGTTTTACTGGAACGCCGCGAGAAAATCGAAACTGTCCCTCGGCAGTTCTCGGCAAATGTATACCGAATTTTGCATACATTTTCTGGACAAATGCGGAACAGTCTATACCGTGTG
>CAJXLZ010000007.1 GCA_913056505.1 uncultured Desulfurellaceae bacterium | reverse complement strand
CCTGATGCCACTCCCATTTCTTCATATTTCTTGTTCCATGTCATTTCCAAAGGGTTAAACGGTTGCTTCCTTTAATGATTTTGGAAAAAATGCATATTTAACTAACATTTTTATACAGTAAATAGTTTTAAAATTCAAACGTATGCACGCCATTAATATATTTAAGCAGGTCAGGCGGGGCTGGAAAATTTAGATTCGATGGCGGAATAGTATTCATCCTTTACATCAATAATATTGTTGAAGTTTATAGTTTTGGCATAGCAGGCAATAGATTTATCTACAATCTTATTATCTGTCAGTTCCTCAATTATTTTTACAATACTATTTTTGTCATATTTTTTTCTATAAGCCCTATCCTGCAGCAATGCTGCTACTATTGTAGATATCTGAAGTATCTTAGCCCCGGTATCGAAGTTGCTTATCTTAAAAGGATATCCAGTTCCGGAAATATTTTCATGGTGATATGATGCCCATCTAACAATATCATTATCAAATCCAATGCGTTTTAAGAATATGTTTGTATAATAAGTATGGCTCTTTATAATGTTTTTTTCCATTACCTCAAGCGTATGCATACTGTCAACGAGCTCTGTTGGAACCATAACATTACCCGCATGCGCAATTAATGCCGCTGTCTTTATCTTTTCCATATCTACATCAAATTTATATGCCAAAGCTGCAGCCAAATTTTTATTAAGCAGTGAATAACCGTGAAGATATGAACTTCTACTATCTGATATATGGGCTATCAAATAGCTTACGGCTTTTGAAAATCGAGCATCAGCATCCTCATCACCCAGTTCATCTATTATATTTTCTATTGTAAAACTTAAAGTATCGTCGGCAAGTGAAAACCAGAAATGTTCTTTTTCAGAAATATTTTTAAATGCGCTGAATGCTTTTTCATCAAAAAATTTTGCTTTTTGCTTAAGAAAATCAAAAATTACATTGAAAGCATATTTATTTGATAAACTTCTATATGAAACCTCTATTGAATCGGATAAAAATAAGATACGTCCATATAAACTTGGATTATGCTTTTTTGCGTAGTGATGTAGTTCCACTGCTTCTGTAACGCGATTGTCTAAATTTAACACTCTCGATATTTTTGCACTTACAGCGGCATGCTGATGCAGCGGCCAAAATTTATTTTCCATTATCATGCGCAGATTTTCCTCCGCATCGAATTCATGCAGTATGCCTATGTCATGTATTAATCCTGCCTGAAATAAAATGCTTTGCTCCGGTTTTGATAACTTCAGCTCTTTTGCTAAGGAAAATGCTATGACTGCCACTCTCTGTTGGTGTAGCATATTGTTACCGCTAAAAGTAGACGATATTTCAGATAATATATTTAGTGTATTAATAATTTTCATTTTTCCCCCAAATTAAAACATTACGAATAAATATATAATAATATGCATGCAATTTCAACTTATAAGCAAGCAAAGTTAGAGAATTGCGTTTCATAATAAAATGTAAATTAGTTTATGCTTTACAACTTTAGTGCAAAATTGTATTCTTTTTAAAGATTTTTTTTAGGAGGTTATTCTATGTCTACACTTAAAGAGGATGCTTTACATTACCATTCAATGGGAAGACCGGGTAAGTTAGAGGTAAAGCCTACAAAACCATTTAAAACTCAAAAGGATCTATCTTTGGATTATACACCGGGCGTTGCGTATGTTTCTTTGGAAGTTGCGGATAATCCCAAGAATGCATATAAGTACACAGCAAAAGGCAATCTGGTTGCCGTTGTGTCTAACGGAACAGCTGTTCTTGGACTGGGCAATATAGGGGCACTGGGGTCAAAACCTGTTATGGAGGGCAAGGGTAATCTGTTCAAAAACTTTGCGGATATAGATGTGTTTGATATAGAAGTAGATGAGACAGATCCGGATAAGATGGTTGATATTGTTGCCGCTTTAGAGCCTACATTCGGTGCTATAAATTTAGAGGATATAAAAGCTCCCGAATGTTTTTATATAGAGGATAAACTTAAAGAAAGAATGAATATACCGGTGTTTCACGATGACCAGCATGGAACTGCCGTGATAACCGGAGCAGCCATTCTAAATGCTTTAGAAATATCAGGCAAAGATATATCAAAATGCAAGCTTGTTGTAAGCGGAGCTGGGTCTGCTGGTATAGCATGCACCAAATTTTACGTAACACTGGGCATTAAAAAAGAAAATATTATTATGCTTGACTCTAAAGGTGTCATATATAAGGGAAGAAAAGAGGGTATGAATAGATATAAAGAGTTCTTCGCGGCTGAAACTGATGCAAGAACGCTTGAAGATGCTCTAAAAGGAGCTGACATATTTTTGGGTGTTTCACAGGCAAATGTTGTTACGGAAGAAATGGTTAAGAGTATGAATGATAACCCAATCATTTTTGCTATGGCAAATCCGGATCCTGAAATAACATATGAAAAAGCAAAACATGCTAACCCTAACGCCATAATGGGAACAGGCAGGAGTGATTATCCAAACCAGATAAACAACGTGCTCGCTTTCCCATTTTTATTTAGAGGTGCGCTTGACACTCGAGCCAAACAGATTAACGATGAAATGATGATGGCTGCGTCAAAAGCTTTAGCTCAACTTGCCAAAGAAGATGTCCCCGAGAGCATTTTAAAGGCCTACGGTGTAGAAAATCTTAAATTCGGTCCGGATTATATACTGCCCAAACCATTCGATCCGAGAGCGCTTGTTTACGTTGCGCCTGCAGTTGCTCAGGCTGCTATAGATTCCGGCGTGGCGCAGATAGAACATTTCGATATGGAACAATATAAAGAGCAGCTTAAAGAGAGATTAGATAAAACAAAAGCTGTTACAAGGTACATATACAATAAAGCCAAGAGTAATCCTAAGAGGGTTGTATTCACGGAAACAACAGACGCAAATATTTTAAGAGCTGTGCAGGATTCTATTGATGAGGGCATAGTAAAGCCGGTATTTATAGGCGCAAGAAGCTATACCAAGGATGATGTTATTAAAAGAGTAAAAGAACTTGGATTAAGAGAATCAATATTGAATGAAATAGAATTTATAGACCCTATATATTATAGCAAAACAGATGAGTATATTAGACAGGTATTCAAAGAAAGATCAAGAAAAGGTTTAACAGAGAAAGAGGTAACTTATATAATGCATCATAGACCTAACTATTTTGCAGCTATGATGGTTAAAAACGGTGATGCGGATTCTATGATAGTTGGAGAGACATACAATTATCCTGCAGTAGTTAGACCGGTATTGCACTTTGCAGACAGAAATAAAGGCAGTGTTGTGGCCGGTTTATATGTGATGATTATAAATAATAAGATATACATTTTTGGCGACACGACAATAAATGTAAATCCGACGAGTGAGCAGCTTGCAGTAATAGCAAAGGAGTCTGCAGACTTTTACAGTGACCTTACAGATCAGGAACCTGTTGTTGCTATGCTGTCATTTTCTAATTTCGGAAGCAACAATCAGGAAGAAGCAAGAAAGGTAAGAAACGCTGTTTGTATCGCGAAGGAGAAATATCCTGAACTTGTGATAGATGGTGAAATACAGGCAAATGTAGCGGTAGATAAAGATTTAAGAGGCGAATTTTATCCATTTAGCGATCTAAACGGCAAAGATGTAAATGTGTTGATATGTCCTGACTTAAATTCTGCAAATATAGCATATAAACTGCTTTATAAAATGGGCGGAGCATATCCAATAGGGCCTATATTGGTTGGATTAAAACAGTCTGCCCACGTTCTTGAGATGGGTTCAAGCGCTTCTATGATAGAGGATATGATAGCTTTGGCTGTATTTGATGCACAAAGAAAAGGATGATAATTTGCCGGTTTTTTGTCTTGTGCTGTTTAGCAGCGCAAGGCTTTTCATTTTATTGAGGGAGGGGAGTGTTAAATGGGTATGACTATTTCTCAAAAAATATTAGCAAAAAAAAGCGGAAAAGAGTTTGTAACACCCGGTGAAATTATATTGGCAGATGTAGATTTAGCATTTGCAAATGATGTGACGGCGCCTATTGCAATTAAGTTTATTGAGGAACTGGGTGTAGATCTATTCAATGAAGATAAAGTGGCGTTAATTCCGGACCACTTCACACCTAACAAGGATATTAAATCTGCCAATCAATGCAAAATAATGAGAGATTTTGTTAAAAAGGTTAATCTGGATAATTATTGGGAAACGGGTGAAGTAGGCATAGAACACGCACTTCTCCCAGAACAGGGGTATATAAAGCCCGGTATGCTGATTGTCGGCGCAGATTCTCACACATGCACACACGGCGCTTTGGGAGCCTTTGCTTGCGGTATGGGGTCAACAGATTTGGGTTTTGCTTTTGCCACAGGCAAGTCTTGGTTTAGGGTGCCCGAATCTATAAAATTTATTTACTCAGGCAAAAGAAACAGATGGGTTGGAGGAAAAGACCTGATTTTGTATACTATAGGAAAAATAGGTGTTGCCGGCGCGTTGTATAAGTCTATGGAATTTACAGGCGATACTATAAGCTTACTGCCTGTAGAGGATAGGCTGACAATGTGTAATATGGCGATTGAAGCGGGGGGCAAAAATGGTATTATTGCTGCGGATGATATTGCATTTGAATATTTGAGAAATCATAATGTTAAAGACGGCGATTGGGATGTTTTGCTAAGCGATGAGGATGCCGAATATTCAGATATCATCGAGATAGATACATCGAATATTGAACCCCAAGTGGCATTTCCGCATTTGCCAGAAAATTCCAAAGGTTTAAGTGAAATTAAAGAGGATATAAAGATAGACCAAGCATTTATAGGGTCGTGTACAAATGGGCGTATCAGCGATTTAAGGGTTGCCGCGGAGGTGCTTAAGGGCAAAAAGGTTGCTAAATATGTGCGTTTGATTATTATTCCAGCTACCGTTGACATCTATAAACAGGCGTTGAGCGAGGGACTATTTGATATATTTTTGTCTGCGGGGGCTGCTATCTCTACGCCAACATGCGGACCATGCCTTGGCGGGTATATGGGCGTTTTGGCGGATAATGAGGTTGCAATATCAAGCTCCAATAGAAATTTTGTAGGCAGGATGGGATCTCCAAAGTCATTTGTCTATTTAGCAAATCCTGCAGTGGTTGCAGCCAGTGCTATAGCAGGAAAGATTGCGGGTCCTGATGAGGTGATGTTATGAAATTAAGAGGAAAGGTATGGATATTTGGGGATAATATAGACACAGATGTAATTATACCAGCAAGATATTTAAACACATCGGATGAGAGTGAATTGGCAAAGCACTGTATGGAGGATGTTGATCCTGAATTTACGCATAAGATAACCAAAGGGGATATTATTGTTGCAGGATATAATTTCGGTAGCGGCTCAAGTAGGGAACATGCGCCCATTGCGATTAAGGCAAGCGGTATCTCCTGCGTTATAGCGAAAAGCTTTGCTCGTATTTTTTATCGTAGTTCATTTAATATGGGTTTGCCCATTTTTGAATCCGAGGATGCTGTAAATGGCATAAAAGAGGGTGATGAGATAGAGGTTGATGCAGATACAGGAACTATTAAAAACATCATATCTGGCGCAATATATCACTCTAATCCTATACCCGAATTTATGCAGGAGTTGATTGCCGCCGGTGGTTTGTTTAATTATGCTAAAAAGATAATAAAATCATAAGATAATAGGGAGTATGGTATGGCTGAATTTAAAATAGCAGTAGCAGAGGGTGATGGCATAGGCCCTGAGATAGTAAAAGAAGGCATAAAGGTTTTGGATGAAATAGCAGACAGGTTTAACCATAAGTTTGATTATACAAATGTTTATATAGGCGGGTGTGCTATTGATAAATTTAAAGATCCACTGCCGCAGGATAGCATAGATAAGGTTCTTGCAAGCGATGCGCTGTTTTTTGGTTCAGTAGGTGGCCCAAAATGGGAAAACCTACCACATGAAAAAAAGCCTGAAGCAGGGCTTCTTAGAATAAGAAAAGCTTTGGGTGCATTTGCAAATTTGCGTCCTGTTAAGGTGTTTAGCGAGCTTATTGATTCGAGCACCATGAAGCCGGAGGTAATTTCGGGTATAGATATAATGGTTGTACGCGAATTGACTGGGGGAATATATTTCGGAAAGCCGCGTGGCGTGTTCAATCTTCCTAACGGTGAAAAAAAAGGCGTGAATACTATGGAATATTCCACGCATGAAATTAAAAGAATAGTGAAACTGGCATTTGACATAGCAATCAAGAGAAATAAAAAGGTAACGAGTGTTGACAAGGCTAATATTTTGGATGTGTCCCAACTTTGGAGGGATATAGTTGAAGATACGGCAAAAGATTATCCCGAGGTTGAGTATAATCACCTGTATGTAGATAATGCAGCTATGCAGCTTGTTAGAAACCCAAAACAGTTTGATGTAATTGTTGCCGGAAATATATTTGGTGATATTCTATCCGATGAAGCCAGTATGCTTACGGGATCTATCGGTATGCTACCATCCGCCAGTATCGGCGGAAAGGTGGGTATGTTTGAGCCTATACATGGTTCTGCACCAGATATAGCAGGACAAGGCATAGCTAACCCTTTGGCCCAGATTGAATCTGCTGCTATGATGCTTAAGTATGGCTTAAATCTGAATGAAGAGGCTGCAACAGTTGAAAAAGCTATTGAAAAAGTTCTAAAGGATGGTTACAGAACACCCGATATTATGAGTAAAGGTAAAAAGCAGGTTTGCACAAGAGAGATGGGAGATTTAGTTGCAAAAGCTGTTAACGAGGTGTAGGTTTGCTTATAGGCATTATGTCCGATTCGCACGATAATATGACAGCATTGGAGAAGGCCGTCAGCTATTTTAATAAGCAGAATGTGGATTTTGTTATACATTTGGGAGATATTGTTTCACCATTTTGTTTTGATCTATTGGACAATCTCAAGATGGACTTTATAGCCGTATTTGGAAATAATGACGGCGAGTGGCTATATTTAAAGGAAAAGTCAAAAAACAGGATCTTTAAACCACCATACGAGATTGAATTGGATGGGAAAAGTTTTGTCTTGATGCATGAGCCGTTTGGATTGAACAATCTGTCAGCTGTTTATGATTATTGTTTATATGGTCATACTCATAGTATAGATATAAGGAAAACTAAAAGAGGATATATAATTAATCCGGGGGAATTATGCGGATATCTAACGGGCAAAAGTACGGTGGCTATACTGGATACCTTCCGTGGCAGCGCGCAGATAGTGAATGTTTGAATTTTATAAAGAGCGTTAAATTTGACAGCAGCTACCCTTATGCTCCTAAATTAAAACTTCCTCAATTTGCATTTTGCGGCAGAAGTAATGTGGGCAAATCCTCTCTTATTAATGCAATCTTAAATAGAAATATTGCCCATATTAGTAAAACGCCAGGAAAAACTACACTGATCAATACATTTATCATAAATGAAATGTTTTATCTTGTTGACCTACCCGGATACGGATATGCAAAAAGATCTAAATCAATGCTTAAATCATGGCAATATATGATAAACAACTATCTAAAATATTCAGATAATTTAATAATGGTTTATGTTCTCATAGATTCGAGACACAAAGCTATGAAATCTGATATGGATTTTATTGAATGGCTTGTATACTATCATAAACCATTCAATATAGTTTTTACTAAATCTGACAAAAGCTCACAAAAAATCATCAACGAAAATATAGAGAATTTAATAAAACAATCAAATATACCCTATTTTCTGACATCTGCCAAGAAGAAAAAAGGCATAGATAAAATATGTCGCTCAATGAGAATAAATTTAGAGAATATACTTGCTTAGATCCCTGTCTTCTATAATATCCGACAGTTTGTTTTCTACATATTTTGAGTCTATAAGTATTTTTTTATTTTCTATATCCGGAGCTTCAAATGATATATCTTCGAGCAATTTTTCGAGTATTGTATGCAGCCTTCTCGCGCCTATATTTTCAGTTTTTTCGTTGACCTTTTCAGCAAACTCGGCAATTTTTTCTATTGCATCATCTGAAAACTTTAAGCTTATTTCTTCTGTACCCAAGAGCGCCTGATATTGTTTGATAAGTGCATTTTTTGGTTCTTTCAATATTTTTATGAAATCTTCTTTTAATAAAGCGCTTAACTCCACGCGTATGGGAAATCTGCCCTGTAATTCCGGTATTAAATCACTCGGCTTGGATTCATGAAATGCCCCGGCTGCTATAAACAGTATATGATCTGTTTTTATAGTTCCATATCTCGTGTTAACGCTGCTACCTTCCACTATGGGAAGCAGATCTCTCTGGACACCTTCTCTTGAAATGTCGGCGCCTGAGCCGTATGTTTTTCCCGCTACTTTGTCTATTTCATCTATAAAAATTATTCCATTTTTTTCAGCTCTTTCTATAGCTTGCTCATTAATCTTGTTCTTGTCTATAAGTTTTTGCGCCTCTTCATCCTGCAATATCCTTTTTGCCTCTTTTATGCTAACTTTTCTTGTTTTTTTCTTACTGGGCATTATGTTGTTCAACATATCTTTCAAGTTAAAGTCTAACTCATCAATAGGCGCGGCCGCCACTTCCATAAAAGGCATAAACTGCCCGTTGCGTTTCTCGCTTATTGTTATATCAATGGTTTTATCATCTAACTCACCATTTTGCAGTTTTAATCTGAATTTATTCCTTGTTTTGGCGAGGTTGTCATTTTCTTCGGGTGTATCATATATGGTTTTTGCTTTTTTTAGCGATGGTACAAGTATCTCTAATATCCTCTCCTCTGCTGCTTTTTTGGCTTTGTCTTGAACCTTTTCGAGCTCCTCTTCCTTGACCATATTGTAACTTACTCTTGCAAGATCTCTAATCATAGACTCAACATCCCTGCCAACATATCCAACCTCAGTAAATTTGCTTGCTTCGACCTTTACAAAAGGAGCCTTTGCTATTTTGGATATGCGTCTTGCCAGCTCAGTTTTTCCGACCCCAGTGGGACCTATCATCAGTATGTTTTTGGGTGTTATTTCCTCTTTTATTTCATCTGTTACCATATTTCTTCTATATCTCATTCTTAATGCTATGGCAATGGCTTTCTTGGCCTCACTTTGCCCTATTATATATTTATCTAATAGTTGAACTATTTTCTTCGGCGTCAGATCTTTCATAATTATTTCTCCAAATAATCTACAGTTATGTTGTTATTTGTGTAAATACAAATATCAGAGGCTATTTTCAATGCTTCGGAAGCTATTGTTTTAGCATCTAAATCCGTAAATGCAACCATAGCTCTGGCAGCGGATAGTGCATAATTCCCGCCTGAACCTATAGCACACACGTCGTTATCGGGGCTCAGTACATCGCCATTTCCGGATAGTATAAAGGTTTTTTCTCTATCTGCCGCTATCATCAAAGCTTCTAATCTTCTTAAAATTTTATCGGTTCTCCACTCTTTTGCCAATTCTACTGATGACCTTGTTAAGTTCCCTGAAAATTCCTCTAATTTTTTTTCCAATTTTTCAAATAATGTGAAGGCATCTGCAGTTGCGCCAGCAAATCCTACAAGAACATTGTCATGGTATAATCTACGTATTTTCTTCGCTTTGGATTTGAATATGCTGTTTCCGAGTGTTACCTGTCCATCACCGGCTATGGCTACAAGATTGCCCTTCCTAACAGATAATATTGTTGTTCCTTTTAATTCTATCATATCATATTACTCGCTTTTATATCTTGTCTTGGTATAAAAATGGGATCTTTTTTACCTTCAACAACATCAGCATCTATTATGCACTCCGATACATCTTTCAAGGATGGTACCTCATACATTACATCAAGCATAATTTCTTCCATTATACTGCGTAACCCCCTCGCACCCACATGTCTTTTTAATGCTTTCTGCGCAATAGACCTAAGCGCATCTTTTGTTACTGTTAGTTTTACATTATCTAACTTAAGCATTTCTGTATATTGCTTGATCAATGAATTTTTCGGTTCTTCCAAAATTCTGATCAACTCTCTCTCTTTCAATTCGGATAAAGCAGATATAACATGCATTCTTCCAATGAATTCAGGTATTAGTCCATATTTTACTAAATCTTCGGGCAATACCTTCTTCATCAACATTGATATGTCCATATCTTTCTTGGCTTTTACAGGGTTGGTGAACCCCATACTTTTTTCGCTGAGTCTTTTTGCTATAATAGTATCGAGCCCATCAAATGCACCGCCACATATAAACAGTATATTTTTCGTATCTACCTGTATAAATTCCTGTTGAGGGTGTTTTCTTCCGCCATATGGGGGCACATTAACAACGCTTCCTTCGATAAGCTTAAGAAGTGCCTGCTGCACACCTTCACCGGATACATCTCTTGTGATTGATATATTTTCACTCTTCTTGGCAATTTTATCAATCTCATCTATGTAAACTATGCCTTTTTGAGCTAATGCCACATTATAATTTGCAGACTGAAGGAGTCTGACAAGTATGTTTTCTACATCTTCACCTACATATCCTGCTTCTGTCAAACTGGTTGCATCGGCTATAGCAAATGGAACATTGATAATTTTTGCTAATGTTTTTGTAAGTAACGTTTTCCCAACACCAGTTGGGCCAATAAGTATAACATTGCTTTTTTCCAATTCCACATCGTCTTTTTTGCTTGTTATTTTGTTTAACTTATTTATCCTTTTGTAATGATTGTAGATCGCAACAGACAGTGATTTCTTAGCCTCTTCTTGAGATATCACATATTGATCAAGTTTTGCCTTAATCTCCATTGGGGTTAATTTATTGAGCTCTGCGTTCTTACTCTTTGTTAGATTTTCATCCTCGGATATTATATTGTTACATAATTCTACGCATTCATCGCATATATATACCCCTGGACCTGCTATAAGTTTTCTTACTTCATCCTGAGTTCTGCCGCAGAATGAACATCTTAGAGGTCCTTTGCTATTATTATCAATCGGCCTCATTTTTCTCACCTTCTCTTTTCTTAATAACTTTATCTATAATGTTGTATCTTAACGCTTCGCCGGCACTCATAAAAAAATCCCTTTCTGTATCTTTTTCTATTGTACTTAGCCGTTTATGCGTATGAGCAGCCAAAATTTTATTCACATCTTTTCTTAATCTTAATATTTCCCTTGCATGTATTTCTATTTCCGTAGCCTGACCGCTTACGCCTCCTAAGGGCTGGTGTATCATAATTCTTGAATGAGGAAGTGCATATCGCTTTCCACTTGTCCCGGCTGCAAGCAGTATCGCAGCCATAGAGGCTGCACCACCTACGCATATTGTTGATACATCACATCTTATATATTGCATTGTATCGTATATGGCAAGCCCGCTTGTTATGCTTCCGCCTGGGCTGTTTATATAAATAAATATATCCTTTTCAGGGTCTTCAGACTCTAAAAAAAGCAGCTGGCTGACAATCACATTAGATAAGCTATCATCTATCTCGCCACTGAGCATTATAATCCTCTCTTTAAGCAATCTTGAATATATATCATATGCCCTCTCACCATGTGGCGTTTTTTCTATAACTATAGGAATAAGACTCATATTTTATCCTTATTTAAAATTTTTATTTTTCTTCTTTTTGTTTCTCGTTTGATGCTTCATCGGTTTCCTTTTTTTCTACTATACTCCTATTTTCATATAAAAAATCAAGAACTTTGTCACCCAGTATATCCATTTCTATTATGGGCAGCAGATTTTTTTCTTCATATTCTTTATAGAGATTTTCAAAACTTGTTTTCCTTGCTACGGCTTCATCAGAGATAGCTTTTTTTATTTCATCCGAGCTGACGTCTATTTTTTCTTTATCACCTATAGCAAGTAAAATGAATGTTGATTTAACACGTTTTGTTGCCTCGGGCAGAAACCGTTTTCTTAAGTTTGCAGGTTTGTACTCCTCCGCATTCACATCTGCCCCAGCATAATACATATTCTTTACATATTCCACCATTATATTGTTTGCTTCCTGATTAACAAGACTCTCAGGCAATTCAAAATCGTATTCATTCAATAAATATTTTACTATTTCATCTTTTTGTCTGTTAATTTCCAAATTTTTCTTGTTTTCCAGTAGTTTTGTCTCTACATCTTTTTTTAGATCATCAAATGTCTTAAATTCTTTATTGACCTTTTGTGCAAATTCATCGTTTAGTTCCGGAGGCACTTTCCTTTTTACCGATTTAATTTTCACGTCGAATGTTATATCTTTACCCTTTATAAAGCGTAACGGATAGTCATTGTTAAATTTCACGTCGAATATTTTTTCATCTCCGGCTTTTGTGCCGTAAATCTCTTTCTCTATCTCTTCTATTAATTGTTTTTTGCCCATTTCGACATAAAGATTTTCTCCAGAAAATTCTTTGATCGGATTATTAGTTTTCTTGTTTATGGAATTTATGCTTAGAACAACGATATCCTCATCTTCCACAACCCCGTTTTTGTCCTCTAATGATGAAAATGCTTCCTGAAGCTGTTTTATCGCTTTTTCTATCTCATCTTGAGTTACTTTTAAACTTTCTTTTGTAACAGGTATGTGTTTGTACTCTTTTAACTCAAATTGAGGTTTAACATCAACGGATGCATCAAACGAAAAGGGTTTGTTTTCCTCATATAAAACTGATGTAAAAACCGGATTTGAAACGGGATTTAGTTTATATTCCGATACGGCAAATTCGTATGCTACATTCATCAGTTCTCTTTTCGTGTCTTCTTCTATATCTTTCTTGTAGGTTTTCATTATAATATCTTTCGGAACCTTACCTTTTCTAAAACCCTTTATATTTGCGGTTTTACGTATATTGCCAACAATTTCAGCCTCTTTTTTTAGAACATCTTCTGTAGGTATTTCTATATGCAGCTTTTTCTTTGAAGGTTTTGCATCTTCTACTGTTATTTTAAACATCGATTCCTCCCACCAATTTTATTTAACATCTGAACAATATAACAAAATTAAAATTATTTTTCAATATTTCTTATAATATTTTTCTATAACGGTAAATTTTTATCTGGATAATGCCAATAAATGTTCGCAATTTTCCAAAGCAAACTTCTCCATTTAGGCTACCTCTTGCAGTAACTCTTCTCTTTTTTGCATGACAATCCTTAGTTCCTCTGGTTTGATATAACTTCTTCCTACATCCCATTCTTTTAGTATATTCCATTAGATAACATGTAAGCAGTCGTACATAGGATTCTTGGCTTGGAAAGATGCCAACTACCTTGCTTCTTCGCCGTATTTCTTTATTTAGGCGTTCAAGTACATTGGTAGATGAGATGCGCCTATGGTCAATATTGCTAAAGTGATAAAACTGTAAACTATCTTCCAATCCATCCTCCAGGCACTTTATGGCTTGGGGAT
>CAJXLZ010000006.1 GCA_913056505.1 uncultured Desulfurellaceae bacterium | reverse complement strand
GTGATGTTGATGTTTTTATTGCGAAAGATATAGGAAGTGGTATGAGAAGGAATTTATCGGCTTCTGGTATAAGGGTTGTTGATACAGATAAACAGGATATTAAAGAAATAATAGATGAGTTTTTACAGGAGGAGTAATATGGCTGTAAGAAAATTTAAATGTGCAAGTTGCGGGGCAGAATTCGAAGAGCCTTATGGAACAGGAAGGCCTGTATGTCCTAAATGCGGAAGCAGTGATGTATACAGAATAGATGAGAATGCTGGTAGAAATATTGGCGGCAGAGGCGCAGGATTAGGGCGTGGTTTAGGCAGAGGAATGGGTAGAGGTTCCGGAATGGGACAAGGTTTAGGTAGAGGTACAGGATTAGGACGCAGAAGGCGATAGAATATCGGGTTGTATCTTATGATGCAACCCTTTTCTAAATTTTGACAAAGGCAATCAACTTTTATACTATATGCAAGTTTTTTATTATGAGATGTAAATGAAAAAAAATGATCTTGGTCTGATTGAAGAAAAGATAAATCACAAAGAAACTATAGATGTTGAAGATGCAAGAGCTATATTGAAATCCAACGATTTAATAGGTATTGCCATGTTGGCAAGAAAGATAAAGCTTAGAAAAACGCAGGACAAAATATACTTTGTTTTTAATAAACACATTAATTACTCCAATTTATGCATATCAAAGTGCAAATTCTGTGCTTTTTATAGAAATGGCAATGAACCTGATGCTTATACAATGAGCATAGAAAATATAATAGATGAGATTGCTAAGATGCCTAAAGGTATTAGAGAGGTACATATTGTAGGTGGACTCCATCCAAATCTGCAGTTTTCATACTATGTAGATATGATTAGTTCTATAAAAAAACATTTCCCTACTATCAACATAAAAGCATTTACAGCTGCGGAGATAGACCATTTTTCTAAGATTTCCGGTCTTGATTATGAATCTGTTCTAAAAACATTGAAAGAAGCGGGGCTTGATTCAATGCCAGGAGGCGGGGCAGAGGTGTTTTCAGAAAGAGTAAGAAAGAAGCTCTATCCCAATAAGATTCCTTATGAAAAGTGGGCACAGATTCATATTTTAGCTCACGATATGGGGATTCCTACAAATGCTACGCTTTTATTCGGGCATATTGAAACAGACGATGAGATAATAGATCACCTTTTTAAGTTAAGGCATTTGCAGGAGATATCTCCTAAATTTTTGTGTTTTATTCCACTCTCTTTCCATCCACAAAATACTATTTTTGAAGGAAGAATAACGAAGGTTGATGCTGTCAGGGAGTTAAAGGTGCTATCTTTGTCAAGAATAATTTTGGATAATTTCCCTCACATTAAAGCATATTGGGTGATGCTTTCGCCAAAGGTAAGTCAAATAGGTATGCACTTCGGTGCAGATGATATAGACGGCACCATAGGTCAAGAACGTGTAACCCATGCTGCTGGCGCAAAAAGCCCCATTGGCTTGGCTAAAGAAAAAATGGTAAATACAATAAAGAACGCGGGATTCACACCTGTTGAACGCGACGCTTTGTATAACGAACTGGAAATTTATAACTAATGGAATCAATATATAAAAAAATAGAAAATTTTGAGAGAATAACGAAAGATGAGGGGCTGAAACTTATAGAATATGGCGACTTTTTGAGATTAGCCCGTTTGGCAAACAGGATTAGAT
The DNA here is from genome assembly GCA_913056505.1 of uncultured Desulfurellaceae bacterium. Lineage (GTDB taxonomy): Bacteria > Campylobacterota_A > Desulfurellia > Desulfurellales > Hippeaceae > CAJXLZ01. The sequence goes on along the minus strand of CAJXLZ010000006.1, from coordinate 12,611 downwards.
TTAAGAAACATCCGGATAGAACAGTCACATTTATTTTAGACACCAATATTAACTATACAAATATATGCAATGTAAAGTGTTCATTCTGCGCATTTTATAGGAATCAAGATGATAAGGATGCTTATACACTCACTATTGAAGAGCTTAAACAGAAGATAAAAAGTGCTGAAGAAAAAGGCGTAGAAACGGCGCTGATACAGGGTGGATTGAATCCGAATATACCATATACCTATTATATTGATATGGTAAAGGAGTTGAGCAAAAGTAGTGTTTATGTGCATGCATTTTCACCACCTGAGATAGATCTGGCCAGCCGCATATCCGGCAAAAGTATTAAAGATGTTTTAATAGATTTAAAGAGTGCCGGATTAAAAACAATACCTGGCGGCGGGGCTGAAATTTTAAGCGAACGTGTAAGGAAAAAGATATCGCCCAGAAAAATAAGCACTGATAGATGGCTTGATATAATGAGGCAGGCGCACAAAGTTGGTATTATGACAACAGCTACGATGATGTTTGGGCATATAGAAACATATGAAGATATCATAGAGCACTTTGAACGTTTAAGAGACTTGCAGGATGAAACGCACGGCTTTAGAGCATTTATAGCATGGGATTTTAAAAAGGAAAATAGTGCATTGGGGAAAATAGTTACAAAAGATGTAACGGGTGTAGATTATTTAAAAATTGTTGCAATGGCACGCATCTATTTGGATAATTTTGATAATATTCAGGCATCGTGGGCGAGCCAAGGCAAAGATGTCGGTGAGATTGCACTGCATTTTGGGGCTAACGATATGGGTAGTATGCTGGTTGAGGAGCATGTTATGGAGCAGGCTGGTTTTAGGGCAGAATCAACTGTAGAGGAGATAGCGGCGCTGATAAAAAAAGCGGGATTTAAACCAGCGTTGAGAACAACCAATTATAACATAGTTCGATACCTATAAACATCACCTTGCTTTATCTTGTGAAGATCTATTTTATATGAAAAATATATTAAAAATTTATATAGAATCCTTTGGCCATACAGGCAAAGGTGTGGGCAGAATAAACGGGAAAGTGGTTTTTGCTGATTATGCACTGCCAAAAGAAGAGATCGTTGTTAGAATAATCAGAGAAAGAAAAAATTATATTGAGACTGAAGCTGTAGATATTTTGAAGCCGTCAGCGTTCAGAGTGAAACCTGTATGCCCTTATTACCGTTTATGTGGCGGGTGTCAATTGCAACATTCTGCGTATGAATATCAATTAACATTAAAAAAAGATGTATTCCATAATTTATTTAAGAGAATGATTGGCTATGATATTGAAGATGTTGATATTGTGCCATCGATAGATAAATTTTTTTATAGAAAAAGAGCAAAATTTGAATGTTTTAATGATAATTGGGCATTTCATAAGAGAAATTCCGATAAAATGATCAATATAAACAGGTGTTATATTTTAGACAAACAGCTCAATGAATATATAAGCAAGAATCGATGTAGAAAAGGTGAGATAGCGGTTGATGATAAAAATATGGTAAATGGAAAAAATATGCTTTTGGATTTGAGCGGTGTTTCCAGCGGTCTGAATATAATTTACACAAAGGATGTATTTAGGCAGGTTAACCGCTATATTAATATCAAACTTATCAATGAAATACGTAGTGTGCTAATTAATAACGGTGCATCATCCATACTGGAGTTTTTCAGTGGCATAGGCAATTTTACAATACCTATTTTAGAATGCGGAATGAGCGTTGTAGCTATGGAGATAGATAAAGATGCTATTCTTGTGCTTAAAAATAGTGCTCAAAGATTAAGACTCGACAAAAAGTTAAAAGTAAAAAGAGTGGATTTGTATAAAAATATAACGATTAAAGGCAACTACTCTGCCGTGTTGCTTGACCCCCCAAGAGGCGGAGCAGCCGTCTTAATGAAAAACATTTTGGAATTGCTCCCAGAATTGATTTTGTATATCTCATGTGAACCGTCAACACTGCTGAGGGATGTAAAAATTCTGCTCGGCAGATATGATATTAAAAAAGTCAGATTATTCGATATGTTTCCGCAGACCTACCATTTTGAAACACTTATGGTGCTATCTAAAAGATAGTTACAAACTATGAAGAAATATATCCTCTCTTTTTATGGTGTCAGAATTGCATAACACAACCGCGCGTTCCACTACATTTTCCAATTCCCGTACATTGCCTGGCCAATTGTATCCTTTTAATATTTTCAATGCTTCGTCAGATACATGAATTATTGTTTTATTAAAAAGAGTAGTGTATTTTTTCAAAAAGTATGCTACAAGCGGCTCGATATCCTCTTTTCTGTCTCGCAATGGCGGTATTTTTATAGGGAAGACATTTATTCTGTAATACAAATCTTCTCTAAATCGACCTTCTCTTACCTCATTTTCTATGTTTCTGTTTGTGGTGCATATAATACGTGTATCAATGGGAATCGGTTGTTTTGAGCCTATCCTGTCCACAACATTTTCCTGCAACACTCTCAATAGTTTTGCCTGAAGAGCAAGAGGCATTTCGGTTATCTCATCCAATAGCAGGCTGCCGCCGCATGCTTGTTCAAATTTGCCTTTATGCTGGGAGGTTGCTCCGCTGAATGAACCTTTTTCATGTCCGAACAGTTCATTTTCAAGCAAATTATCAGGTATGGCAGCGCAATTTACGGCAATAAATGGTTTATGTGATCTATTGCTGTTTCTGATTATATAGTTTGCAACTACCTCTTTGCCTGTACCACTGTCTCCTATTAATAAAATTGTTGCATCCGTTTTTGCCACTTTGTTTACTACTTTTAGTACTTCCTTCATTTTCTTGCTTTCAGCTATAAAACTACTCGTTTGGCTGCTGTTTTTGGAATTTTTTGCCAGTGTGTCGCGATGCGATATGGCAAGATTAATTATTTTCTTCAGCGTATCATTGGAGAATGGTTTTAATATAAAATCAAATGCCCCCAGTTTCATAGCTTCTACTGCAGACTCAACGCTGCCTACCGCGGTTATCATAATAAAAGGTATATCTTTTAATTCTTTAACCTTTTTTAAAAATTCTATGCCGTCTATTTTAGGCATCTTCAGATCGCTGATTATCACATCAAAGTCCTGAGATTTCAGACGTTTTAGTGCTTCTTTGGCATCTTTTGCAGACACCGCATTAAATCCCAGATATTTAATTGATGCACAAAGAGCTACTCTCATTTGCTCATCATCATCAACTATTAATATGTTATACATTTTCCTTAGCTATCCTCACAGCCTCTATTGCGTCCTTGGCATAGAAATCGGCGCCTATTTTTTTGGCAAACTCCTTTGTTGTTGCTGCTCCGCCTACCATTATTTTGATATTTAAGCCATTTTTTTTAATCTTGTCAATAACTGTTTTCATATTCACCATAGTCGTTGTCATTAAAGCGCTTAAACCCACCGCGTCTGCATTGTGCTCTTTGATAGATTCAATTATCGTATCATCGTCTACATTTTTCCCCAAATCCACAATTTTAAATCCATTTGTCTCAAGCAGAAGGGATACGATGTTTTTCCCTATATCGTGTATGTCGCCCTTAACAGTAGCCATAACAATTGTTTTGTTTTTTTGCTCATTTTTGGATGTGCTTTTTATTACTGTTTTTAAGATATTAAATGCTTTTTTCATTGTGTTGGCTGATTTTATCATCTGCGGCAAAAAATATATACCCGCATCATAGAGATCCCCAACCTTTTGCAGCGCCGGAATCAGCATATTGTTACTGATGTCTAAAGGCTCTTTGTATTTTAATGCGTTCTTTGTTAATTGTTCTATCTCTTCTTCATTACCCTCTATGACACACATAAATATTTTATCTTCCAAAGAATCTTTCTCAAATCCAGAGGACACCTTTGCCGATTTCGTTTTTGTATTTGAGTTAAGATCGATCGATGATGAATTTTTTATATAAAGTGATGCATCCTTATCCCTGTCCGTTATTAGATCTGCAGCATATTTTATTTGCCATAATAAGGTGTCATAGGGATTGACAATTGCCGCATCGAGTCCATTGTACACTGCAATGGCAAGATAGGTTGAGTTGATTATATTTCTGTTTGGCATTCCAAATGATACATTACTTAACCCCAGAACCGTTGTTATGTTGTACTTTTCTTTTATTAATTTTATTGTTTTCAGTGTTTCAATCGCACGTTTTTTATCGCTACCCACGGTTAGGGCAAGTGCATCTGCAACAATATTTTCTTTTTTTATACCGTATTTTTTTGCCTCACTGACAATTCTATCTAAAATTTTTAACCGTTCTTCGGCGGTATTTGGTATACCATTATCATCAAGCAGTAGAGCTAATACAGCAGCCCCATATTTTTTTGCCATTGGCAGTATTTTATTCATACTATCTTTTGAGCCATTAACGGAATTTATAAGGACTTTTCCGTCTGCTGCCTTTAGACCCTCTTCTATGGCCCTTGTGTCTGACGAATCTACAACAAGTGGTGTGTTAACAACGCTCTGCACGGCTAATATGCATTTTTTCATCATTGTTGCCTCATCTATCATTGCCATACCCACATTGATATCCAATATCTCTGCGCCGTGTTCTTTTTGTTCCATAGCTTCTTTTCTGTATAGTCCGGTTTTTCCTTCCTTCAGTTGAGCCTGTAGATGTTTTTTGCCTGTTGGATTTAGTCTTTCTCCAATGAAAACAACAGGTCTTGAGTAGCCCAAATATACATATCGGTTTCTGCTTGTGAGCGATGTTGCCTGCGGCACACTTCTTTTTGAAACAGCTGTGCCTTTAAGCTTTTGAGCGAGTAATCTTATGTGTTCAGGTCCCGTTCCACAGCATCCCGCAACTATAGAAGCATATTTCTTAAACTCATCAGCATAACTTGCGAACTCCTCCGCCTGCACCGGGAAAACTGTTTTATTGTTGATAAGTAGCGGCAAGCCGGCATTGGGCTGAATGATTAACGGCTTATTTGTTACATCAGCCATTCTTTTAACAAACTTATTGAGTTTATCTGGCCCCACAGAGCAGTTTGCACCTACAACATCAACATCCATTGCAGATATCGTGATGGCGAAAACCTCCGGAGATGTACCCAAAATAGATCGCCCATCCTCTGCAAATGTCATCATAGCTATGATGGGTTTATCACTTAATTCCCTTATGCCTACAATAGCTGCTTTGATTTCCTTTATATCCATAAAGGTTTCAAGTGAAAACAGATCAACGCCTGCGTCTATTGCTCCCTTTGCCTGTTCCTTAAAAATGTTTTTTATATCATCAAAATTTGCATCCCCTACAGGTTCAATAAATTTTCCAGTTGGGCCCATCGATAATGAAACAAATCCATTATCCCCAACTACCTCTTTTGCCAATTCTACAGCAGATCTATTAATATCATAAACCTGCTTGCCCAATGCGAATTCATCCAGCTTTATTCTATTTGCACCGAATGTATTTGTTACTATGATATCGGCGCCTGCATCAAGATAGGATTTGTGAATATCTTGTATATCTTTTCTGTTGGTAATATTTAAGTAATCTGGGCAGTCTCCTGTTTTTAATATCTGTTTTTTCTGCAGTTCAGTGCCCATAGCACCGTCTAATATTAGTATATTCTGGCCTAATTCTTTTCTAAAACTCCTCATCTATTTTACTCCGAAAATATGAATGGGTAGCGTAATTGTTCTTTTTATGATGTCAATTATACCCTCGCCCATATTTTTTAATGGTATTGGTTTAACGGACAACTTACCGTCTATGTCGCCTTTTATGTGGAATGCTACTCCGGTAAAGCTTTTCTCTTTTCCTCCTATTATCCAGCCTATTAAAGGGATAGATGATATAATCTTATTTATGCCTCTGAATGTCGTAAATATTGTGTGTATGTCTATATAATTTTTTAATAATTCATATTTTCCGGTCGTAAAAATATCAATATCTTCACCGCGAGCTATCAAAGCCTTGCCGCTTGGCGTCGTTATTATGCCGTTTTTTATATCAAAGGTTCCTGAAATTTCCTTGTATCTAAAATCTTTTTTAAATTTAATTTTTCCTATTAATATCTGTGTAATATTTGTGGCAGACAGTATTTTATACATATGAGGCATTCCTTTGAAACTACCATTTCTTATCTCCAACTGAGCCGTGCCGTATAGATTTTTAATATCAATAATATTTGCGTTATTGTTATGCAGCATCGAATTAAATATAAATTTATTGTCTTTTTTATCATATTTTGTCAATTGTGCAAATAGAGAAGAATCTTTTATATGAATTGACATATCACATCTATTCTTGCGTTTTTTAACGGCTATGTCAATATTGGTATCATCGGAATTGAGTTTGATGTTGCTTTCTTTTGCGCTATTAAAAATATTAAAATGAACATTTTTCAATCCCGCATCGCCCATAAAATTGCGTATGCTTAACTGTTTTATGTTGCCGTTTATATTAATGCCTATTTTTGGCAAATTTATTCTGAATTTCCTATCCTTCTTTTTTGATTTCAGTTTCTTGTAATCTATATTAAATGTATCTGCTTTAATATTGGCCGATATACTTTTTTCTTTTGAAAACAGTATTGATGCGTTGAATTTAGTTTTATTGCCTATCAACATACATTGTCCATTGCTGATATTTAGTTTTTTATTATTAAAATTGCTTGTAAAATTTATGTCATTTATTTTATCCGATATGTATCCGTTTTTTAGAATAATATTGCCACTTGATGATGTTATTTTGTCCATTATGCCCGAGATTTTTACTTCGCCGTTTAATACACCGTCTTTTAAAAGGATAGTTTTTTGTGGTACCAGTGTAAAAATATATGGAACCTCGAAATTGACTGCATCCAATACAATATCGTATGAGAATTTTTTTATATTCGCGCTGCCTTTAAGTCCAAGAATCTTTTTTCCATCTTTTTTTATAGAGATGTTTTTTATATTGAGTATGCCTTTGTTGAAATTGCCATTTACATCTATTGCGGATGCGCTTAAGCTCTTGCTAAAAATGGTGTATCCTGCAATAATATGCGCGGAGTAGCCGAAATTTTTTGCATTGCCTTTTAATTTTCCTGTAATATGCATTTTACCTTGTGGCGTGAATATTTGCTTATCGAGCAGATGGTTTTCTAAAAATGTAAAATCGTATTTACTGATATTTGTTGAAAACGTGCCATCAAATCGTAGAGGATGAAGATAAATTGTTGATAACTTCGTCGTAAGGTGAGAGGTCTTTGTTTTTGCGTCTATATTTTTTAATTTAACATACATATTCTTGATTTTGCCAAAAGACATCACCCTTTTAATCTCCACGGTTCCACTCGCTTGTATAAATTTTTGAGGAATATTATCATCGTTAAATGAGACATCTTTTGCATTAATTACAATGTCAAAATCAAAAAACGGTTTAGACGACCATCTGTATCCTCTTACAACTGTAGTGGCATCAACATATCCTTTAATATTTGTGGCATTGCCCAATAGTGCCCAATCATCTTTTGGAATAATGGCATTTTTTAAAAATTTATTAGCCGAACTGTCGGCAATGCCGTAGTAATGCAGATCCATATCGCATGGATATCCCTTTATGCGGTGAACTGTTAATGTTGAGTTTTGAAATTTTATGGTACTGAAAGTGCCATCTGCCGTAGCTTCTACATCGTCTTGAGATATGTTAATAAATGCATGCTTAACATGGAAATAACCTGTATTTTTACTTATTCTGAATTGTGTATGTTTCGCATATATTGTGCCTGTTTTTATGCTTTTTGGAGATAGGACACCGCTGAATTTCAGATTTTTAATTTTTATATTTGCAGATTTTACATATTGATCAATATTTTTAACAGGTATTATAGATATAAACGGTGTTACATCTATAAATGGCGTAGCAATTGAACCTGCTATATTGGAATTTAGTATATGCTTTGTATCTATATTGCCGTTTAGATATAAGAAGAATCCGTTTTCCGATGATATATTTATACTGTTTATTTTGAAATTATTGCTGTCCTTTTTAACAACACTGCCCGAGAAATACGGTTTTATTATATTGATGCCCTTATAATTTATTTTATCAACGTTGATATTGAATGTTAGCTCTCTAAAATTGCTTAGCTCAAAAGAACCATATATATGTTTTATTTGGTAGAATTTCAATTTATCAAAATGGGCGTTAATATCCGATAATATTTTATGTTTTTTTAGTGCTAAGTGCAGATTTATGCGATTTGAATCTGCCGTCCCTTTAAAATCAACGCTATTGTTTCCAAGAATAGCATTGTAACCTATATCTATTGAGCCCTTAAATATGTGTTTTCTAAATATTATATCCGCATTCTTTATATTTACGCTAATTGGAATAGGTGCAATAAAAATCTGTGCGGGTTTTTTAGACGGTTTAGGCAGCTTTATGTCTGCATACATCTTGTCTATATATATATCGCCGTAGTATTTCTTATGCATAAGATAGGCAGCAACAGCCTTGAATATGGAGATTTTATCGCTTATATTTTCAGTACGAACAGTTGTCTTGTTCTTTTTTAAATATAATTTATCCAAATAAATATTAATGTAAGGAAATTGCTTTTTCGTGTGTATTTTGCCTATTTTTTCTATTGATACCACAGGAGAAGCTATATTAACTATATATCGTGATGTGAAGCGCGTTGCTAAGTGTTCTACTGCTATATGCCAGAGTAAAGAGGTCCCTATTACAGATAGAATAATAAGAAATCCTATTGCAATAAGGGTCTTTTTCAGAAAAGACATTCTCACTTAATGTATTTTGAGATATCCGATAAGCCTAAAAAGATTAGTGCTTTGTTATTTTTTTTCATTATGAATATTACAGGAGTTCCATTGAAACGGTGTTCCATCAGCAAGCTCGACAGCTCTTTCATCTTGGGCATATACCCTTTTCTTAGCTTGTCTATTTTCTTCTGATTATCCTTTACCATTTTGTCTATATCCGCATAGCCCGCACCCTCGATTTTTGAGATTGCATTTTTTAGACCTTGATGTTTTTCAATATCCCAAAACAATATGGATGCATCTTGCGCTTTTGCTCCGTGAACATTAAAAGGAAGAATGCGTAGTTTGATTTTATTGTTTTCCGCCAAGCTTTCCAATGCCTTTAACTGTTTTTTACAATACGGACAATATGGATCACTAAAAAGATATACATCTGTTTTACCTTTGCCGTACGATTTTTTAAAGTCTTTGGGTAGTTTAGAAAGATATGTTGTAAACCAACTAATATCTACAGGCAAACGATCAAAGCTGTTTTTTGGCATAATTCTTTCCGGTCTTATTTTGGAAACATCCAACAACGTTGGTATTACGGTTTTTTTGTCTTTTGATATCCAGATATACCTATGTATAGTTGTACCCAAAGATTCTTGCTTTATGGATATAATCAGTGTATCAAACCCTTTTATCTTGTGTTCTTTAGACTGCTTTAGCGTGTAGTGTATCTGCGGCGGTATAATCTTGCTTAAAACATTCTTATATGCACTGTTGTTGCCACTTGCAAAAGCAAAGCTCGTCATAATAAAAAATAACACAATCAACCCGAAACCCTTTTTCAACATATTAAACCTCCACCATTTAATTTTAAAAGCAATTATATCTTAAAAATGGTATTTATGCAATGAAGATAAGCAACTTGTTGACAACAGGTTTTTTTCACAAGGCCAGTAAATTTTGACATTATCCTACTTTTCATATAAACTGACTGTAATCTATGAGGTGATGATGTGAAGAGGGTAATTCTTTTGTTTCTAATATTGTTATTATCATCCTGCAGTCGCGGAAACTATAATTTGTTAAATAAAAAAGTGATTGCTATGGAAAATAGAATAAGCACAAATAGTATAAATATAGCGTCTAACTCTAAAAGAATTGATAGTATTAACAAGAGACTAATTGCAATAGAGAAACGTATTGAAAAGCAAAGAGAAAAAAGCAAAACATATGATAATATACCGCCCGCTGCGTTAATAGAAAGTGTGGATAATGTGCAGAAGAGTAAAGATATAACTTCGATAAATAATAAAAACGATAAAGCAGTTTACGATGCTGCACTTAAATATTATAGGAATTTTGAATACACTAAGGCAAAAGATGCATTTTTAAATTTTCTGCGGGTGTTTAAGACGAGTGATTTGTACGATAATGCTATGTTTTGGCTTGCAGATGCATATCTTCATATGGGTGATCTAAATAAATCTGAACAGATATTGAAAAAGCTTATTGCACAATATCCCGATAAACCAGTTACAAAATGCGGTAAAACGGATGCCGCTATGTATCTGTTAACGATTATATATGGTAAAAAACACGATTATAGCAATAAGCTCTATTATCAAAATATGCTGAAATCTAAATTTCCGGGTAGTGTATATGCTAAAAAAATAGAATCTAAAACGAGGTAGGAGGAAATATGAAAAGGTTGCTGTTTTTTGTCGCGGTTGTGATATCGGCAATAAATTTTTCTTTTAAAAGTTATGCGGGTAATTTTTATACTATAAAACCGCATGATACGCTCTGGGATATATCGAAGTCGCACTATAAAGATCCGTTTTTATGGGGTAAAATATGGCTTAATAATGTTTATATCAATAATCCGAATTTGATATTTCCCGGTGAGGTGATAGAGTTCACAAAATATGGTATCGTTATACCCAGTTATAAGAAAGTTGCAAAGAAGCATATAAAGAAAATTGTTGCAAATAGATTTGATTCTTCTGTATGGTTGGATAATGGCATATATTATTCAGATTGTGGCAATAGTTTTTGCTCATGGAAACAGAACAGTTTTATTGCAGGAAAATTGATCTATGATACGGTCAATCATTTAAACGTTTATCCCAAAGATAAGGTATTTATAAAGACGCAAAAAAAGCTTCCTAAAGAGGTATATGTGTACAGTAAATTGGATACTTACAGAACGCTTGAGGGAACGTCGGGAATTAAAATATTTGTCCCCATAGGTGTTGTAGATGTAGGAAAAAAAATCAAAGGCGGATATGAGGCAGTAATCGCCAAATCTATAGATGCCATAAACCAGAATAATATTCTATCCTTCGCATATCCGTTTAGACAAGTGAAGCGCTTAAGGTGTGCTACGCTGGGGAATGTAAAGGTAAAAGTGATATCAGCTTGCGAATATGATTTAAGCAGCAAGACAGGCAACTATATATTCTTTAAAATTTTAAAGAATATCAATGAAAATATATTGGGCAAAACTGTTTTTGTTGATAGGGTTAATGAAGGTGCATTGGAGAACATAAATGTTGCGGAAGGCATCGTTGTGAGTCAATATAAAAATTATATATCTGTTTTTGTCCCCTCTGTTTCAGATTACAAAGAGGTTATAGATACTATGCAAACCTATGTATTGAGGTAGTTGTATGCTTGAAATTTATGATTCTGCACAGAGAAAACTTGTTGAATTCCATCCTATAAACGACAATAAGGTCGGGATGTATGTATGCGGCGTAACAGTATACGATTATTGCCATGTGGGCCATGCTCGAAGTGCTGTAGCATTTGATATCATATACAGATATCTTGAGTATAAGGGATATGATGTAACATTTGTAAAGAACTTCACCGATGTTGACGATAAAATAATAAAAAGGGCTAATGAAAGAAATACAAGCTCGCAAGTTGTGGCTGAGAAATATATAGATGAATATTGTAAGGATATGGAAGCCATAGGCATCAAGAGACCTACATATGAACCCAAAGCTACAGATCATATAAAGGAAATAATTAATTTAGTGCAGAGGCTTTTGGATAAAGGCTATGCCTATGAAATTGATGGTGATGTTTATTACAGTGTGGAAAAGTTTAAAGAGTATGGCAAACTGTCGCATAGGAATATAGATGAATTGAAAAGCGGTGCACGTATTGAAATAGATGAGCGCAAGAAAAGCCCACTGGATTTTGCTCTATGGAAGCGCTCCAAAGAAAATGAACCTGCGTGGGACTCGCCCTGGGGTATGGGCAGGCCGGGATGGCATATAGAGTGTTCTGCTATGAGTATGAAATATTTAGGAGAGAGTTTTGATATACACGGCGGCGGTGAGGATTTGATATTTCCCCATCATGAGAATGAGATAGCGCAATCGCAAGCTGCAACGGATAAAGAATTTGCGAAATATTGGATACACAATGCCTTCGTTAAGATAAATAAGGAAAAGATGAGCAAATCGCTGGGCAATTTCTTTACGATTAGGGATATACTTAAGCAGTTTAAGGGTGAGGAGCTGAGGTATTTTTTGTTAACTGCTCACTACAGAAGTCCTTTGGATTTTTCATTTGAAGGTTTAGAAGCTGCGAGAGAGGCTCTGAATAGATTTTATAACTTTATGCTAAGGATAAAAAAATTTAGCCTATCCAATGATAATTTTCTTCAAGAGAGTGATGATCTGAGAAGTGCTGTCTTGAATATGATTAATTTTTTTGAAGAGAGTATGGACAGTGATTTTAATGTTCCTAAAACTATGGGCTATATATTTCATATAGTGCGCCTATTCAATACATATCTTGATGAGTGTGAAGAAAATAGTCAAAATGCAGATAAGATATTGGTAGA
>CAJXLZ010000005.1 GCA_913056505.1 uncultured Desulfurellaceae bacterium | reverse complement strand
TAAAATCATCGAATTCTTTGTATGAAAAATGCATATGTCCGTGCAGATAATCATTAAATTCTATGTCTTCTTCAGGCAGTTTGATGCGCACAACAAACGCTCTGTTTTGAGGTTCTTCTTTTAAGTTTCTGCAATGTCCGTCGTAATGAGGATTTTCTCCTCTTTTCATCTGGTCCTGTTTTAGTTGTTCTAGACGCTCTTTGGAACAGAAACATTTATAAGCCTTTCCTGTTTTTAGTAGTTCATCAATATATTTTTTATATATTTTTTCTCTTTCACTCTGATAATATATTTCATCATAATCTATTTTGCACCACTTCAGAGCCTCTAATATTGCATCCGTATATTTTTTTTCAGAGCGCTCTTTATCGGTATCCTCAATTCTTAATACAAATTTTCCATTATTGGCTTTAGCAAATAGATAATTAAATATAGCTGTTCTCAAACCGCCAATATGCAAATGCCCCGTAGGCGAGGGTGCAAACCTTGTTTTTACTTCACTCATTTTTCTCACCTTTCTTTTTTGTTGGATATATTATGACATTTACTCTTCTTTTATTATCGGATTGAGATATGGCATAATCCTTATCTATATAATATACTATTCTGTCCGATTTGATAATATTTTTCCCTGATAATACAACAGCGTGTCCTATAAGTGTTATTTTCCCGTATTTGGTATTTTCATATATTGCTTTATCGGCAGTCGCTTTTTTGTCTTTTTGCGTTATTACAACATTATTGATGCACGTTATCGTATCTATTTCTCCTGTATTCAGATCTTTTTGTATATTCATTCTTTCTGAGGTAAGCGTTGTATCTCCCCTTACGGCTTTTACATTGCCTATGAACTCATATAAGCCTTTTTTATAGAATGCTTTTAATTGATTGGCTGTTATATGAACCGGTAGATTATTTTTGCTCAATTGCTGTTTGATGTTTGTAGCTTGTGCACGCATATTGAAAGTAAAAAACAACGATGACATTAAAAAACAGAATATAATTTTTTTCATATCAAACCTCTCATAATCAGCTCTTTTTTAAGCAATTCTAAAGCATTTTTTCTGTGCGATATTGAATTTTTCACCTCTTTTTTCATCTCTGCGAATGTTTTCTCGTATCCGTTAGGTATAAATACGGGGTCATATCCAAAACCGTTGTTTCCTGCAGGGTGATCTTTTATCGTTCCATATATGAACCCTTCTTTTTGTACGGTTTCGCCATTTATTATTGCAACTATGCAGCATGTAAACCGTGCTCTCCTATCGATTATGTTTTCCATAGCTTTGAGTAGTTTTTCCACATTTGATCTATCTGTGCCCTCTTTTGAATATCTTGATGAAAAAATGCCAGGTTCATTATTAAGAGCAAATACCTCAAGTCCTGAATCATCTGCTATAACAATATCTGCATATATACTCAGATGCTTTGCTTTTAAATATGCATTTTCACAAAAACTGTTGCCCGTCTCCTCTACATAGAAATCTCTTGTAAAATAGGAAGATGGCTGCACATCCACACCATTTAATATCTCTCTGATTTCCTTTAATTTATTTTCATTATTGGTGGCTGCGCAGATAATTTTTTTAGTTGCCAAATGTTTTATTCCAATCGCTCATAAATTTTTCCAGTCCTATATCGGTAAGTGGATGTTTAAACATTTGCTCCATAACTTTGGGCGGTATAGTCGCTATGTCTGCGCCCATTCGTGCCGCCTCGATCACATGTAGCGGATTTCTTATGCTTGCCACTATAATTTCGCAGTCATAGTCATAATTATCGAATATCTCTCTTATTGTTTCAGGCAGTTCCATGCCTACGTGCGATATATCGTCCAACCTTCCAACAAACGGGCTGACATATTTGGCTCCGGCTTTTGCCGCCAATAGTGCCTGAACAGGTGAAAAAATAAGCGTCATATTAATATTTATTTCCTCTTTAGATAAAACATTTGTAGCCTTTACACCTTCTTTTATCATCGGGATTTTAACTACAATATTATTATGGATTTTTGCCAGTTCTCTTGCCTGTTTAACCATGCTATCCGCATCAGTTGCCGTAACCTCAGCGGAGATGGGGCCATCGACAATAGATGTTATCTCTTTTATGGTTTCTTCAAAATCCTTCCCTTCTTTTGCAATTAAAGACGGATTGGTTGTTACGCCATCAACTAAACCCATATCGGCAAAGTATTTTATTTGTTCAATGTTCGCTGTATCAAGAAAAAATTTCATAATTTTACCTCCCTTTATATTCTTTTTTACATTTTTCCGAACAGAAATACAAAGGCTTTTTGCCTATGCGTATTTTTTTAATAGCCTGTGATTTTGGTATATAGGTGCCACAATTTTCACACTTTACCAACTCCTCTTCGTTATTGTTAGCGCTGTGTACCCGATTACTGTTTTTGGGAAACATATTATCTAAAAAAGCATCTATCTTCTTTTTTGCTGAATATATGAATAAAAAAACTAACAGTACTATTATTAGAAATATTATTTTAAACATAGAAATGTTTCTTTCAGCTTAGAAGTCCATTGACTATTAAGGCGGTAGCTTCATCTTCTGCAAGTCCTTTAGACATAAGAATTTCTATTTGGTCCTGTTTTATTCTCCCTACGCTTGCCTCGTGCGTGAGCTCTGCTTTTTCATTCTGTACCTTTAAAACAGGCACCGTTGAAACCGACATATCGTGTCCTTTGACAATTTCATTGCATTCTATATGGCCTTTAGCATAGGCTGCGTTTCCGTAGGCTTCATTTATTACATGAGCTTTTGTGGCATCGGTAGCAAAGACTGTGGATTTTGCTATGCCTGATGAATGTTTACCATTTAGCCTCATTATCTCCTTTATATCTATTATATCATCCTTCTGCCCGTATATTTTGCTCTCTAAATCGGCTTTTGCATAGTTGCCCAAATCTAAATCCAATAGTACATTTATTCTGCCTACGCGTGTTTTTGTCTCGTAAAATTTAGTTTTAAAATATGAATTTTCATCCAATTTTGCATATGTCAATGTTTCTACAAAAACGCCGCCTTTCTCATCATGGAAATGCTCATCTTCATATTCCACATGCGAGTTTTTTCCTATATACATATCACTTGTCATATAATGATGCAGCTTCTCGACGTTTGTTAATATGCAGTGTGATTTGAATTTAACCTTGACATTTTCACCTATATTGTAATTAAATTTCAATAATTGTTCGCCTTTTTTTTCCAAAAATCCTGTACATAGATGCACAGGCATAAGCATTTTTGTGTTATCTTCTATATTTACATCTATAATTACAAACCCATCACCCCTTGTTTTTGAGGATATGCGAAATCCGGGCGTATTGTTTAGTCCTACAACTTTATTTCCGCTAACTATTATATTTGCTATAGATGGATTCAACAGGCTTTTATCGTGAGTATTTTTTTCATACGTCTCTACAAGTTGATTAAATTCCTTTTCATAGCCTTTTACTACGTCCATTATTTTTCCTCCGCATAATTTATGTGTCCGCAGCTGTCGCAGGTTTTCTCATAATACTTTATTATTTTATCGCTTTTGCCTTCTAAGAATATTTTCCCATTACACAACAGATATGAATATTCACATTCCTTAGCTATCTCTTTTCTGTGAGTTATGAGTATAACCCCTGTATTGTTGTCCTGAAAATAGTGTATTATTTTAACAATCATATCAAGACTCATTATATCAATACCTGAATCCGGTTCATCTAACACGATATATTTCGGTTTTAGCAGCATACAACTTGCAAGTTCCACCTTTTTTCTCTCACCGCCGGATAATTTTTTATCTACGAGTCTGTTTAGATACAATTTAGGTTCAAGGTTGACCATATCCAATGCCTCTTCAACACTCTTTATATCTATTTTTTTATTCAAGGTTAGATAATCTTTAATGCTCAAGCCCTCAAATCGAGCAGGCTCCTGCCAGAGCAAGGAGATGCCCTTTTTTGCTCTATTGGTTACATCAAGGTTGGTTATGTCCTCGCCGGATAAAATTATTCTACCTGAGGTAGGCTTGTATTCCGATAATCCCATAATAATATAACCTATGGTGGATTTACCCACGCCATTATTGCCTATTATACCAAAAACACCGCCACGCTCAAATTTCATTGACACGCCTTTTACTATATCATTGGAATTTTTACTGTATCTTATATCTTCAAGCGCTAACATTAACCCTCCTATTATCGCTTCCTTTAAAGTCTTTAAATAATAACACTTTAAGTCTCAAGGTCAAGTTTTTTCAATTGTTCTATCTCATCTCTTATTTTTATTGCCAACTCAAAGTTCGTCTTCTGCGCCGCTTCGCGCATTTTTTCTCTCAAAAGCCGAATTTTTTTGGGTATATCTTTTTTACTGACCTTTATTTCCTGATCCATATCCAAATAATCTAAATTGCACATCTCAAGCACTTTGCTTTCTTTGGACTTTATTATACTTTTTGGTGTTATGTTGTGCATTTTATTATACCTTTTTTGAATTTTGCGTCTCCTGTTTGTCTCTCTTATCGCGTTTTTCATAGAATCTGTAAGCTTATTGGCATAAAATATCACACGTGAATCTGCATTTCTTGCAGCACGTCCGGATGTCTGTATCAAACTTGTTTGGCTTCTCAAAAAGCCTTCTTTATCGGCATCCAGTATAGCAACAAGATTAACTTCTGGTATATCGAGTCCTTCTCTTAATAGATTGACGCCTATTATCGCATCAAATAGATCGTTGCGCAGATCTGATATAATTTTTGCACGTTCTATAGCATTTAGTTCCGAATGCATATATTTTGTTCTCAAACCTAGATTATTATAGTATTCACTCAGATCCTCTGCCATACGTTTTGTTAATGTGGTAACAAGCACTTTATATTTTTTTGCTGCGCTTTTCTTAATTTCTGCATATAAATCATCAACAGCTCCATCCATAGGCCTGACGAATATGGGTGGATCAGTTAAACCCGTAGGTCTTATTATCTGTTCAATAATAATACCATTAGATAAATTAACTTCATATTCTGAAGGTGTTGCGGAAACAAATATAACACTTTTCCATTTTTTTTGCAGTTCTTCAAATTTCAGCGGCCTATTATCCATAGCAGATGGCAATCTAAACCCGTAATCAACGAGGGTTTGTTTTCGTGAATGATCGCCCCTATACATACCCTTTAGTTGAGGAACACTAACATGGGATTCATCTATTATCGTTAAAAAATCGTCACCAAAGTAATCTATTAACGTTGAAGGCGCTTCACCTGGTTTCCTATTTGAGAAGTGTAGCGAATAATTTTCTATACCTGAGCATGTTCCTGTTTGTTCTATCATTTCAAGATCAAAATTAACGCGCTCCTCAATCCTCTGTGCTTCTATCAATTTACCATTTTTTTTAAAAAATGATATACGCTTTCTTAGCTCCTCTTTTATAGACTTTATAGCTTTTTCTCTAACTGCTCTGCTTGATATATACTGGTTTGCAGGGAAGATAACCACTGAGTGTTTTGTTTCTATAGATTTTGATGTTAGCGGGTCAAATAGAGCAATCCTTTCAACATTATCATCAAATATCTCTATTCTTATTGCCAAATTGCGCATATAAGATGGGTATATGTCCACTATTTCACCCCTAACCCTGAATGTTCCGCGTGAAAAATCTATATCGTTTCTTACATATAGAAGCTCAATAAATTTTTCTAAAAGTTTTTTCCTTGATAATTTGTCTCCTACAGAGATATTTAAGGACATGCCAGCATATTCCTCTTTTTCACCTATTCCATAAATACAGGACACACTTGCCACAACAATGACATCTTTTCTTGTTAGCAAGCTCATTGTTGTTTTTTGTTTTAATCTGTCTATCTCATCATTTATTGATGAATCCTTTGCAATGTATGTATCGGTTCGGGGAATATATGCTTCCGGTTGGTAATAATCATAATAACTTATAAAATATTCAACTGCATTATCCGGAAATAGCATAGAAAATTCGTTGTACAGTTGTGCTGCCAATGTTTTGTTGTGTGAAATGATTAAAACAGGTTTGTCTATATTTTGTATAACATTGGCTATAGTGAATGTTTTGCCTGATCCTGTAACACCCAAAAGTGTCTGATATTGAATTTTGTTGTGCAGATTTTTTACAATATTATTTATTGCTTTGGGTTGATCTCCAGATGGTGAGTATGCGCTTTTGAGATTAAATATGCTCATAAATCAGTGTTTTTTTCTTTCAAATAGATCAACATTTTTGGAAATTATTCTATCTATAAATAGTATGCCGTCTAAATGGTCTATTTCGTGTTGAAGCACAACTGCTTCAAAACCTTCCGCTTCAACTATTTTCTCATTTCCGTCTAAATCTAAATATTTTACATTTACCATTCTTGCCCTATTTACGATCCCAACATAATCAGGAATACTCATACAACCTTCACGTGTTTTAATAATGCTTGACCAATCCAAAATTTCAGGATTAATCATAATTAGTTCTCCATGATTGGACTTTTGCCCTTTTTTAGCCTTTGATACATCTATGGCTATTATTCTAAAAAGCTGATCGATTTGAGGTGCCGCTATGCCAACGGAATGCGAATAAAATCGCATAGTATCGAGCAGATTATGGGCTACTGATACTGTTTTTTCATCTATGTTCGTTATTTTTTTACATATCTCTTTCAGATGTGCATTTGGATATAAAACGATATCTTTAACTGCCATTTTTGCTCCTAAAGGTTGTAGGTTTCGGCTCTGCGTATAGAATAATTAACGTTAATTTTAGCTGCCGCGCGATCTATTATTTGCTTGATTTTATTTTCTTCCATATCTTTCGGTGCATTTACCTCCATTATCATGACATATACTGGTTTTTCTGCTTTTGTTAGCCGGGTCCTCAAGTCTATTATATTTATACTATTTTTCGCCAGCGCATTTGAAATTTGATATACAATGCCAGGTTTATCAGAACCGTAAACGGATATCATAAAAATGTTGTCTGTTGCATCATCAAATGTTTCTTCTGTGTCTATATTTCTAACGGATACGCTCATGTTTAAATTTTTTCTAACACAGGCAAATGCCTTTTTTAACTCCAAAATCCCCATTTTCTCTTTACGTGATATAATCAAAATTATTGAAAACTGATCTTTAAGCAGCGTTGAGGATGAATCTTCAATACTAAAACCATTTTTGTATAAAACTTCTGCAACTGAAGCCACTATGCCCGGCTTATCTTTTCCTATAACCGTTACTGCATAATAATATTTATCCATAATAATTTCCTCCTCTTAAAAAATCTAACGAAAATTATACATATATAATGTATCTATGGCAATATAAAACAAATCTGATTATATAACAACTGCGTTGTTTAGGAAAAATTTAGGGAATATGTTTTGCTAACTATTTTTTAGTTGACAAGCAGTGTATTTAAGTGTTATTTCCGTTAAGTTAGATATATGTTTGTGTTTGTTTTGTTAAATAGTAATAAAAATTTTTTATGTGGAGATTTAGGTGGCTAAAAGAAAATCTTTTCTTGGTATTGATATTGGTCATTATTATACAAAAATTGTGGATATTAGTGAAAAGGATAATATAAGGTTTTTGAATTCAGCAATTAAGGAAAGAACTCCGGATGCATTATTTACGGATGAGAACATAGATGAAGAAATATTAAAAGAGTTTATAAAGGATATTGTCTCTACACACAAAATAAAGAATAAAAAAACTGCAATTGCACTTAACAGCTCCGTAGTTATTGCAAAAATGGTTGATATGCCCCTTGTAGACGCAAAAGAGATGGAACAGTCTGTTATGTGGGAGGCGAAGCAGTATATACCCTTTAATCTTGATACGGTAAATGTAAGTTATCAAATAATGAAAAAAGATGAGGACGCCAAAGAAATGCAGGTGCTAATAGCTGCTGTAAAGAAAGATAAGATAAACAGTTATGTAAATGCTATAAAAAATGCAGGGCTGCAAGTATTAGTGGCAGATGTTGATGTTTTTTCCGAAGCAAATATATTTTATTCCAATAATGAAAATGTTGTAAATGACTCCAATTTAATTATTGATGTCGGATATGATGCAACAAAGATGCTTTTTATGCAGGGTGAGATTCCCGCATTCAGCAGATATGTCGATTTTGGTTTTAAAACAATAACGGATAGTATTTCAAGAAATTTGGAGATCTCCTTTGATAAAGCAAATAGCATGATGAATGATGTAAATAGTTTATCGGAAGATTTAAAAATTAGAGTGCTGAGTATAGTACATGATGAAATGCAAAACCTATATGATGAAACAAAAAATTCTATTATATTTTATCGCACAAATGTTAAATCCGCGGTCTCTGATTCCATTAAAAGAATTGTTTTAAGCGGCGCAGCAGGTTGTTTGATTGATCATATAAAAGAGGATTTTTTATCGTCCGTAGGTGATATAAAAGACATTGTGAGTATTAATCCGTTTCAGTTGTTGACTGCGCAAAGCGGCGATTTTGATTTAAACGATATATCAGATAGTGCCGCTTTATACAGCGTTGCTACAGGATTGGCTATGAGGGGATTATGATAGAAATAAATTTATTAGGTGAAGAGTATAAAGGTAAAAAAAGTGTATCGCACTCTTTGAAATTTGAAAAGATAAAATTTATCTTTTTTGTAGTGATTATTATTGAGATTGCAGCTTTATTATTTTACACTATTTCTATGAATGGCAAGATTAATAACTTAACGAAGCAAAAAGAAGAGCTAAGTGGCGTTAAGCGTGAGGTTTTAATGCTTAATTCAAAAATTAAGCAGACCAAATTAATGGTAAAGACTATTAAAAACCTCGATAATAATCGCAATCTAGATACATATATATTAAAAGATGTGGCAAATGCTATACCTGAGGGTTTATGGCTTACCAGCCTGAGCAAAAAAGGTGGAATTATAAGCATATCGGGAAACAGTTTTACTCCGGAATCCATAGCTCAATATATGACGAATCTTAGTAATACAAAACTAATTCAAAAGGTATGGTTTTCAAATAGAGGTTTATATAAAAGCAAAACAGACGGCAAAGAGATATATTCATTTTACATAACGGCTAAGTTGAAATAATGAGGTAATATTTATGAGTATTTATACCCAATTTAAGGAATCTGAAGATAAACAGAAATTTATCATATTATCATTAATTGTGATTGCTTTAGCCGCAATATGGTATTACTTTTTCTATGCGAATTATTCAAGAAAGATTTCTTCACTTAAGGTGGAAGTAAACAAAATGTTAAGATATAAGCGGCAACTGCCAAAAATAAGAAAGGAGTATAAGGTTGCTATAGCAGAATTTAATAATTATAAAAAGATACTTCCGCTTAAAGAAGAGATTCCATCTTTATTGGTAGGTCTATCTTCCATAATAAAAAGCGAGGATGTTTCAATGATTAGATTTAATCCGCATCCTCCCGTTGATAAAAAAATATATATGCTGAAACCTATAGATATATCTGTAATTGCCAACTACAAGAATTGTGGCGCAGTGTTTGAAGAGATCTCTAAAATGAAGAGGCTGGTTAAAGTGAAAGATTTTTCTATCTCTTCGCCGAAAATAGTAGACGGCGATAATGTGGTTGTTAATGTTAAATTTAATGCAGAAACCTATTATTTTAAAAAAGCAGCTAAAATAGAGTAGGGTAATGGTATGAAAGTAATATTTGTTTTGATTACAGCTCTGTTTTCATTTAATGCATATGCTTTTAATATCAACATAAACAGAGACCCTTTTATGAATTTAGTTAAACTTAGCCAAATGAAAAAGGCGATAAGTATTAGTACAAATGAAACCAATAAGCTCAATGATATAAGAAATTCACTTACGCTTCAAGCTTCGGTGGTAAATTTATCTGATAACAGAAAGAGTGTTGCTTTGCTTCTTGGCCCGTCAGGTATTCCTAAAATAGTTAAAGAGGGCAGCGTTTTGAGAAAAGATATAGTTGTGTCCAAAATACTTCAGGATGAAGTTATTTTATCTGTAAGGGTTAAGGATAAGCTGAAAAAATTGTCAATAAAAATAAAATAAGAAAGAGGTAGGCTATGGGTGCTGTTTTTAAGAAACGTTATGGACTTTTTGTATGTAGTGCTTTCGTTGTTTTTCTATTCTTTGCACTGATTCAGATTTCACACTCAGGTGAGGTTGAATCTTTAAAATTCCAGAACAATATTTTTGTAGCTAAAATTAAGGGCAACATACGCTATAAGAGCGTTTTTCTTAAGAATCCGGACAGATTTGTGATTGATATAATCAATGTTGAAAAGTGCCACCTATGCAGAAAAGGGAATTTTATATTGAGTGCTGATAACTCAACAATCGTGAGCACTATTAAAGGTGCTATACATACAAACAAGAAACCAGATATGATCTATAAACTGCATAAAAGTCCTACGTTAAGATTGGCATTTACTTTAAAAACTGTACCCAGCGTGAACATAAAAAAGACAGATAGTGTATTGAGCGTTGCCTTCTCTCAAAAAACAGACAAGAAGAAGGTTAAAAAAGCAACTTCTACAGTCAAAAATGGCAGCAAAAACACAAATAATCTCATAGAGCAGATATCTTACAGAAGATTTAAAACATATGAGATGTTAGTTGTGCTTACTAAAACAAACCCAAACTATAATTTGACTCAAATGGGCAATATGATTCATCTTGCCATTAAAGGGACAAAAGCCACAAAGGCATCACTATACAAGCAATACCTATCTAAACTGTCATATAATATAGATTCACTTTCACCCGTGCTTAAAGACGGGGTTTACAGCGTGGATATTAAACTTAAGAACAGCAAGAACTTAAGAAGGGATTATAAAGATAAAAGGCACGTATATTTAATATTTGATACGCCATTAAATCTAAGTATGCCTGTTTCTAAAAAATCAAAATCTTCTTTAATAAAATCCCATAAAGGAGCGATAAAACAATACAGCGGTTCTAAAATATCATTTAATGTAAGGGATGCAGATGTTCAGGATGTTTTAAGGGTTATAGCTGCTGTGAGCGGATATAATATTATAACAAGCGATGTTAAGGGAAAAATCACAATGACTTTAAAAGATGTGCCCTGGGATCAGGCGTTAGATTTGATACTGCAGCAGAAGGGGCTGGTTATGCAGAAAAAGGGTAATATTATTATGGTAACGACAGCTTCGAGGATGCAATCTATGACAAAAAATGAGTTGAAAGCAATACAAGATAAACAGGAACTGGAAAGAGAGAAAAATGCTGTAACTGAAACAATTAACTTAAGTTACGTAACGCCCAATTATGCGGCTAAAATTATTAATGGACTGCTTTATAGGGAAAAAACTGAAGCCGGATTTATCGTGTCTGATACAAAAAATAATGCTTTAATATGCCATGATACTAAAGAGAATATAGATAAAATTAGAAATATTGTAAAAGCAATAGATGTGAGAAAAAAAGCTGTAGAGATAGACGCAAGAATAGTTGAAATAAGCAAAACATACGAAAGACAGATAGGAATACAATGGGGAGGTAATTATGCCAACTTTGTAGGTCCCAACAGTCATACATATTTAGGTATTGGCGGTGCCGCATCACCTATTAGTTTGAACAACCCTACAGGGCTAACACCCGTTACACCCTCTGCTGACTTTACTTCTAATAATTTTGTTGTTAATCTACCTACAACATTGGGAGCTGCCCCAACATCATCTGTCAGTTTGGCTATAGGCAATGTGCTCGCTAATTATAATTTGGATTTGAAATTAACAGCAGGGGAAATGAACGGATACTCTAAAACCCTTTCCTCACCAAAAATTATAACATTAGACAATGAAGCTGCTAAAATAAAGAGCGGGCAAGAAATACCATATCAAGAGTCGGCTGGTGCATCCGGTGCAACCAGTGTATCGTTTAAGGAAGCTGCGCTGACGTTAGAAGTAACGCCGCATATTACAAACAACAATCAAGTAATACTAAAGATAAGTGTTAAAAAGGATTCTGCAGATTACGCTAATAAGGTAAATGGGGAACCACCTATAAATACGAACGAGGTTGATTCAACGGTTGTATTAAATAACGGTCAAACAATAGTGCTTGGCGGGCTTTTGCAAAAGTCAAAGATCAAGAATGTAAGCGGCGTGCCTGGTTTAATGAGGATTCCCTTCCTGAGCTGGCTGTTTAAAACCAAATACATATCTAATCCGCAAACTGAGCTTTACATATTTGTTACGCCTAAGATTTTAAAAGACTATAATGAAATCCATCATCAATAGAAAAGCTAAACATGATTATGAAATATTGGAGACTTATGAAGCGGGTATAGTATTGCTCGGCACAGAGGTCAAATCTATTAGATCAGGCGGTGCAAACTTAAAAGACAGCTATGTGGATATAGAACATGGAGAGCTTTATATTGTTAATTTTCACATAAGTCCATATAAGTTTTCCAATATTACATTCAACCATGACCCATATAGGAAAAAAAAATTACTTCTTCATAAAAGCCAGATAAGAAAACTTATAGGTAAGATTAAAGAAAAAGGTTTAACATTGATTCCATTGAGTGTATATGCCAAATATGGAAAAATAAAAGTAGAAATAGCTTTGGCAAAAGGTAAAAAGCTTTATGATAAAAGAAGATCAATAAAGGAAAGCGACATTAAAAGGGAGCAGGAGCGTTCGTTAAAATATTAAGAAAATGGTATCAAACCTATAAATCTTGAACTTTAGATGTTAGATTTTGGATGTTATATGCTAAATTAAAAAATACATGGAATATCAATCTTGGAAATATGTGAATTTACTTCTTTGTTATTTTTTATTGGTAGAAAAGTAAAAATCAAGGCGGAAAATTTAATTGTAAATGTTAAATAAGAAATGAAGAAGAATTTGTTTTACACTTTGCATTTTAACTTGAATTTCTTAAACACACCTATTTCCCAATACCGTTTCTAAGAAAAGAATGAAAACATAATTCTTTAATTCTCAATAATTTAACTTAGTATCGTTTCAATTATTCATAACTCAACAGTCTGTTAAAACTCTTATATTTTCTTGTTTAAATCGTTGAATGAAAGCGGTCTCGCACTCTACGCGCCCTTATATCATTCCGTACCCGCATCAAGTGCGTGGTGACACTATTTTTCCTGTCATTTCCATGTCTGACACGGAATCCAAAGTCTGGATTCTAAGTTTTCACGGGAATGACAAAAAATAGTGTGAATGACAAGAAAAAATTGAAAAATTGATGATAGTATTTTATACATAATCTTACTATACAAAAGACCTTTTTGAGTGTATAATAAAAAATAAAAATAGATTTTTGCTGGAGGTAAAAAATGGAGAGTTACAAAACCTTTATTGGCGGTGAATGGGTAGAAACAGATGAAACTATAGATGTTGTGGATAAATATTCAAAAGAGGTAATAGGAAGGGTGCCAAAAGCCTCAAAAGAGACCGTGAATAAAGCTGTGGATGCGGCAGATTATGCATTTAAGAGTTTTAAAGAGGTGCCGGCATATGAAAGATCTCAAATTTTAGAAAGAGCTGCGAATCTCATAAAAGAACGCTCTGATGAATTGGCGACAATGATAACCAGAGAGGCAGGTAAAGCATGGAAATATTCAGTGGGAGAGGTGTCAAGGGGTTATGAGACATTTAAATTTGCATCAGAGGAGGCAAAGAGGATTCACGGTGAGACGGTGCCTATGGATGCAAGTGTGTCGGGTGTTGGCAGGGTTGGATATTATATAAGGGTTCCGATGGGCGTTATAGGCGCTATAACACCATTTAATTTCCCTCTAAATCTTGTCTCGCATAAGGTTGCACCGGCCATAGCATCGGGCAACACTATTGTCTTGAAACCTGCATCAAGCACGCCGATAACAGCTTTGCTGCTCGCTAAAATATTGGAGGATGCAGGCCTTCCCAAAGGTGTGTTTAATGTAGTTATAGGTCCAGGCAGTGAGGTTGGAGAATCTCTTGTAACCAATGATAAGGTTAGAAAAATTACATTTACCGGATCACCAAAGGTAGGTGATAGGATAACGAGAATTGCCGGCATAAAGAGGGTGACATTAGAGCAGGGTAACAATTCAGCAACGATTATTGAGAAGGATGCGGATATTGATAAAGCTATTCCAAGATGTGTCACGAGTGCCTTTGCAAACTCCGGGCAGGTTTGCATATCTTTGCAGAGGATCTATGTGCATAAGGATATAGCGGATGAATTTATAGATAAGTTTTCAAAAGCTACAGAAAAACTAAAGGTGGGAAATCCGCTCGAAAATGATACCGATTTAGGTCCCATGATTGACGAAAACGAAGCGAAAAGGGCTGAAGAATGGATAAAAGAGGCTGTTGATATGGGCGCAGAACTTGTAACCGGCGGCACAAGAGATGGAGTAATTTTAAAGCCCACCGTATTAAGAAATACAACCAAAGAGATGCGTGTGATGTGTATGGAGGTGTTTGCACCAATTGTTTCAATCATTGAATATGATAGTTTTGAAGAGGCCATACAGCATGCAAACGATTCAGATTACGGTCT
Source organism: uncultured Desulfurellaceae bacterium (assembly GCA_913056505.1). Taxonomy (GTDB): domain Bacteria; phylum Campylobacterota_A; class Desulfurellia; order Desulfurellales; family Hippeaceae; genus CAJXLZ01. Next base: position 1,028 of record CAJXLZ010000005.1, on the reverse strand, counting down.
TCAGGCAGGTGTTTACACAAACGATATAAAGAAAGCCAACTACGCTATCAACAACCTTGATGTCGGCGGTGTTATGATAAACGATACATCTATTTTTAGGGTTGACCATATGCCATACGGCGGTAATAAAATAAGCGGCATAGGAAGAGAGGGCGTCCACTTTGCAATTAATGAAATGACAAATATAAAAATGGTTATGTTTAATATGAATTAGGGTCTTAAAGCCCCTCTTGCGAGGTGAATTGATAGTTGCATTCAAAGAGTAGGATAGTATTAATCTTGGGAATATGCAAAACAGATACTAATTTTCAATTTAACATATAACATTCGATTATATTTGCCTTTTTATGCAAAAATAGCTATAATTTTTATAATATGAGTTTTGTTTGAGATTAAGGAGATATTTATGAGAAAAAGATTGATTATACCTGTGTTGGGGATATTTTTTATTTTTATTATTAGTAGCTTTGCATTCTCTGCGCCTGCAGTTGTTGATAAAATAGTGGCAACCGTTAACGGGAACGCTATTACAACCTATGAGATGAAAAATCTTGCACCATTTTATCCGTCTGAAAGGGGATCGGCTCTGCTTGATAAGATAATAGATGATTATGTAATTATGGATTATGCAAAGAAAAACCTGATGATAGATGTTACGGACAGCGATATTGATAGTTATATAGAACATTTGGCTAAAGCTAATAATATAAGCGTTGACGATATGTACGCCAAAATAAAAGAAGAGGGAATAAATATAGATTACTATAGAAAGGGCATTAAACTAATGTTGTACAGAAGAAAGGCAATGAGCAAAATGTTTGCCCCGTCCGTGCGTATTAGCGATGATGAGATAAAACGATATTACGCAGAACATAAGAATGAATTAAGCGCACAGCCCATTTTTGTGATGAGCATAATAGTGCTTAAAGATAAAAAGCTTGCCTTGAAGGTTAGAAAAGCAATAGCATCCGGTGAAAAATTTGACGCTTTGAAGAAAAAATATTCGCTTGATAAAGGAGCAAGTAAAA
>CAJXLZ010000004.1 GCA_913056505.1 uncultured Desulfurellaceae bacterium | reverse complement strand
TGGTTAGTCGCAATAAACCATTTGTAACTGCGGTCAACAAGAGCGATATAAAATACCAGGAATTTTTATATGATTATTATCGTTTCGGTGATGTAATTCCTATATCCGCAGCACACAGAGAAAATTTAGGATTATTAAAGGAAAAAATAGCACACTATATCAAATATGAGGATAAAAATATTCAATATGACGCCAGAATAGCCATAGTCGGAAGAGCCAATGTCGGCAAATCAAGCATTTTAAATGCAATCGTCGGACATAACAGGAGCGTGACAAGCGATATAGTTGGCACTACAACCGACAGCATCGACACACCTGTGGAATTTTATGACAAACGCTATCTGCTTGTTGATACCGCGGGCATACGCAGAAAAAAGACAAAGGCTTCACTTGATAAACTGTCAAGTATATTTTCCATTTTCGCCATAGATAGATCCGATATAGCAGTGTTTGTGATAGATGCGTCGTGCAACATCTCTTTGTTGGACAAACAGATCGCTAAAATATTGAGTGATAAGCACAAGGGCATTGTCATTGCGCTGAATAAGTGGGACAAAATTGATGATAAGGAAAACTTTCCTAAATATATAAAGAAGTTAAAAAGCGAGCTTAAGTTTATAGACTTTGCTCCGGTTATTGTGACAAGCGCCACGGAAAATAAAAATATGCAGATGATACTTAAAAAGGTGGGCGAGATAGATAAAATATGTAAAACAAGAATCCCAACACCTAAACTCAATGATGTTTTAAACAGGATTATAAAAGCAAATGCACCGTTTTCCAAAAAATCCAAAGAGGTTAAGCTAAAATATGTTACGCAAATCGGTGTAAATCCACCCCACTTTATAATATTTACAACAAGAGCCAATGATATACCCAAGCACTATAAGCGCTATGTAAAAAACAGTTTTTATAAATTATTTGATTTTTCAGGCTGCCCCATAAAAATAACATACAAAGACAAGGAAAATATAGAAGTAGAGAGTTAAAATGATAGAGTTCAATGCCGATTCTCTTTATATAAAACTGTCCGCAGAAAACATAAGAACACTTCTGAAAATCGGCGATACTATTAATGTACCCGTTTTAAAAAAACAATCAGACGGTATGTATCTTATAAAAATTAAAAATAATACTGTTGAAGCATTTTCCAATATGGAGCTAAAAAAGGGTGATGTAATCAAACTCCGCGTCGAAAGCATGCACCCTAAAATTATTCTAAAGATGCAATCATTAAATGCAAGCAGATCATTTATGCTATCATCCAAAGACACTGAAGCACTTTATATTCAAACCAAAACTGATGACAGGGCAAAACTTATAAAACAACTGGTTGATTATCTAAAAAATGCTCAGACAGCAGTTCAGGGCAATTTTTTAAATAAAAAAGATACGCCGAACGCTAATCTGCAAAACTTTTTTATACAGTTGCCTCTGACAATAAATAATATGAAAAAAACAGTTTATATTAAGCACGAATCAATAAAAAAGAACAATAAAAGAGGCACTAAATTAACCCTCTATGCAGAATCATCGGTTGGAACAGTGAAGATAGATGCCCTATATTTTGAAAAGCATACACATTGCACACTATCTGTATATGATAAAAAAAGCTTTGAACTATTAAAAAATGCAGAAGACAATCTTAAAACCGAGCTTACAGACAAAGTTTCTTTAAATATCTCTCTTATCACGGAACAACCGCCTGCTATGGTTTTAAAAGGGCTTGATATAAAAATTTAGTCCACCCTCTCTATTTTAATAATGCTTGTCTTTTTTTTCGGCGCTAAAGCGGATTTTCTTGAATTCTCCTTTTCTATTTTTCTTCTTACCAACTCCTCTATATTTTCCACCATTTTATGCAGATCTTCTATCTGTTTTTTCATTCTTAAAATTATATCAACGCCAGCTAAATTAACGCCCAGATCTTGCGTCATTTCGCGTATAAACTTTATCTCCTCTATATTATCCTCTGAATAAAGTCTTATATTTCCAGACGTTCTCATAGGCGAAATCAACTCTTCCCTTTCGTATTCCCTCAAGGTATGCGGGTGTATATTAAGCATCTCTGCTACCATACCTATCGTGTAATATCTACTGTTTTTAGTCATTTTACACCTCTAACGCCTTCTTTATATACTCATCCTCTTTTATATTTTTTGGTATAGAAATGATTGCTTTGGCATATAGATATCCGCCGCCTATACCCTTGCCCTTAATTTTAAATATCTGTCCGCACTGAGTGCCCTTAGGTATTTTTATTGTTACATTACCATCCAATGTAAGAACCTTGGCTGATCCCCCAAATAGTGCATCAACAAGGGGAACGGAAAAATCTGTGTATAGATTACCATCTTTTATATAGAAATGCTTATCCGGTTTAACGCTTACAATTATATATAGATCGCCTCGTCCGCCAGGACCCAAGCGCCCCTTACCCTTAACTCTCAATTTCGAAGAATCTTTAATGCCGGGCGGGATTTTAACCTTTATATTTTCGTTATTGATATTCAATGATATGGTTGTGCCGCGAATGGCATCCTTAAAATCCAGACTCATTTTATACTGAATATCCGCACCCTTTCGTGCATAAGCCGAACCATACCTTCTACCTGTGCCGCCCATTAAATCTTCAAAGAGATCTCCAATATCAAAACCACCAGCAGCATCTGAAAAATCAAAGTGAAATCCGCCACCTTGTGAAAAACCTTCCTGAAAACCTGATTTACCGAACTGGTCATATTGAGAACGTTTTTCTTTATCCGATAATATTGAGTATGCCTCATTTATCTCTTTGAATTTTCTTTCCGCTTCCTTATTGTTGGGGTTTAAATCCGGATGATATTTCCTTGCAAGTTTTCTATATGCTTTCTTTATCTCATCGTCTGTGGCATTTCTTGAAACACCCAATACATCATAAGGATCGTTCACTTTTTCACCTCATCAGTCAATTGTTAATCACACTAAATATATAATACTTGATAATAATATTGTCAAGTATGATGGAATTTTTTTATGTTTTCACTAAAATAATATCTCCAAACTTGACAATTCTATTATAAGGGTTATATTAAATAGTGAAAAAAGTTTTAGGAGGTGCGTTATGTTAAGAACGTTAGAACCATTCAAAGAGTTAACAGATCTACAGGGTAGATTAAACAAGGTTTTTGAAAGTGTATTACCGTCAACATCTCAAAAGGATATGGGCAACTGGGTGCCTGCGGTAGACGTTTATGAAACAGAAAACTCTGTAGAAATAGAAATGGAGGCACCCGGAATAGACGAGAAAGATTTAAAGGTGAAATTGGAAGACAGCACACTGACAATATCGGGCGAAAGAAACTACGAAAAGAAAGAAGAGAAGCATAACTATTACAGAATGGAGAGAAGTTACGGATCGTTCAAAAGAAGCTTCCTGCTGCCGGACAATGTTGACAAAGATGCTATAAAAGCAAAATATGAAAACGGTATATTGAAAGTCTCTATTCCTAAAAAAGCAGAATCCAAAGCCAAAGAGATCTCAATTGGCAAATAGTGAAGTAGTAAACGCAGGGGACAATATTGATGTCCCCCTTTTTAGTATTATTAAAAGAGAGGTATTATGGATATAAATAAATTAACTATAAAATCTCAAGAGGCCATTCAGAATGCTAAATCCATAGCGGATTCTCGCAATAATCAGCAAATATCCAGTCTGCATCTTTTAAGGGCTATGCTCTCCGATAAGGACAGCGTGGCTGTTTCCATTTTAAATAAATTGGGCATTGATACCGGGAGATTGATCAATATCACAGATGAATTGATAGAAAAATTACCGCAGGTCGCAACGCCGGTTTCAACCGCTACTCAATTATATATAACAAAGGAGCTGGATGAAGTATTTGCCCGCGCTGAAAAAGAAGCCGCCGAGATGCAGGATGAATATATAAGCATAGAACATTTCCTGCTTGCAATGAATGAAAAGTGTGATGCACAAGAGGCGTTGCAGTCTGCCGGCATAAAAAGAGATGATATATTAAAAGCGTTGATAGAAATTAGGGGCTCGCAGAAAGTATTGGATCAAAACCCCGAAGAAAAGTATGAAGCACTAAAAAAATATGGTAAAGACATAACAGAACTGGCAAAATCTGGAAAATTGGACCCTGTCATAGGCAGAGATGATGAAATAAGAAGAACAATTCAAATATTATCTCGCAGAAGAAAAAATAATCCTGTTTTAATAGGTGAACCCGGCGTAGGCAAAACGGCCATTATAGAAGGGCTAGCAGAGCGTATCGCAAAAAAAGATGTGCCGGAAAGCCTACAGAATAAAAGAATAATAGCCCTTGATTTAGGCTCGATGATAGCAGGAGCAAAATTCAGAGGGGAATTTGAAGATAGATTGAAAGCAGTGCTAAATGAAGTTAAAAGGGCTCAAGGACAGATAATAGTCTTCATAGATGAGCTACATACAATTGTAGGTGCAGGCGCATCTGAGGGCTCTGTGGATGCCTCCAATATGCTAAAACCTATGCTTGCGCGTGGTGAACTAAGATGCATTGGGGCAACAACGTTAAAAGAATACAGAAAATATATAGAAAAAGATGCGGCGCTTCAAAGACGTTTTCAGCCAGTTTATGTAAAAGAACCATCTGTTGAAGATACGATCTCCATTTTAAGGGGCTTAAAAGAAAAATATGAAATTCATCATGGCGTTAAAATTAAAGATTCTGCACTTATTGCAGCTGCAACACTTTCAAACAGATATATTGCAGACAGATTTTTGCCTGACAAAGCAATTGACCTGATTGACGAAGCGGCTGCCAGCTTAAAAATGCAGCTTGAAAGTGGCATAGATATTGCGGACGATCTGCAGAGAAAAATAGCACAACTTGAGATAGAAAAACAGGCTTTAAAAAAGGAAAAAGACGCCGATTCAAAAAAGCGGCTTGAAGATATTAATAAAGAACTGTCAAACTTAAAAGAAGAACTTAACTCTATCACAGCAAAATGGCAATATGAAAAATCATTAATAAACCAAAGTAGCGAACTGAAAGAAAAGATAGATAAGATCAAAACCGATATAGAGCTGGCGGAAAGAAAGGGAGATTTTGAGAAAGCCAGTGTGTTAAAATATGGAGAGCTGCCAAAATTAGAGGCTGAACTAAGCGAAAAGAACAAAGAGTTAGATAAATTGGGTAACAGGATGCTAAAAGAGGAGGTAGCAGAAGATGAGGTAGCAAGGGTTGTATCCAAATGGACAGGCATTCCCGTTGCCAATATGATGCAGAGTGAAAAAGAGAGACTGCTTAATATAGAAAATGCCTTAAAGGAGCGTGTTATAGGACAAGATGAGGCGGTCAAGGCAGTTAGCGAAGCCATATTAAGATCAAGGGCAGGGCTTTCCGATCCAAATAAACCTATAGCATCTTTTATTTTCTTGGGCCCTACGGGTGTTGGCAAAACAGAACTTTCCAAAGCCTTAGCAGCATTTTTGTTTGATACGGAAAAAGCCTTAGTCAGAATAGATATGAGTGAATATATGGAAAAGTTTGCAGTATCCAGATTGGTTGGAGCACCACCTGGATATGTGGGATATGAAGAGGGCGGACAGCTGACAGAGGCTGTGAGAAGAAGACCTTACTCTGTAGTGCTGCTAGATGAAATAGAAAAGGCGCACCCTGATGTCTTCAATATTCTATTGCAGGTATTGGATGATGGAAGGCTTACAGATTCCAAGGGTGTTACAGTAGATTTTAAAAATACAATTATTATTATGACATCCAATGTGGGCAGTAGTTATTTAACAGAGATTATGCCGGAAAGAAACAGTATAAATTATAAAGATGCATTTGACAAAGCTGTAAGCAAAATTAAAAATGACCTATCTAAATTATTTAAACCTGAATTTTTAAACAGGATAGATGACATTATTGTATTTAATCCGCTCGGCAAAGACGAGATAAAGAAAATAGTCAGTCTACTATTGGAAGACACCAAAAAGAAGGTTAAGGATCAAGGATTTGAAATAAAATTTTCAGAGAAGCTAATTGATGTAATCGCCGAGAAGGGCTTTGATCCTATATATGGCGCAAGACCACTAAAAAGATATATACAAAATACCGTTGAAAATAAACTTGCATCGGAAATACTAAGTGGTAGTATTGCTAAAAATGATGTTATACTGGTAGATTTTACCAACAACAGCGTGTCTTTTAAAAAAATATAACTATCCCTTACTATCCTGAACAATAGGCTGCTTCTATAAATCGCCGTTTGGCGCATTTAATATATGTTTATATCATACTGTTTATACTCACCTGCGCTAATTAAGCGTTAAAAAGTTTGACATTATTTATATCATAATTAATATTGACGTAGTATATGAATAGGAGGTTCTTATGAACGATAATCTTTATTTTAATTACAGCAAAACAAGGGAAGATATAATAGAGGCTTTGTTAAAAATTGCGCCTGATGATAAGGAATTTTTTGAGCCATTTATTAGCATGTCCCTAAATGCACCAAAAATGGAAAACTTAATGGAAAACTTATCCTTAAAAACCATAGGGACAACATTATCCAATTCCATCAATTTTATAAAAAACAGAAAAGAAAAATTAAAAATAAATGTGGAAGAATTTCAATCAGATAAAAAATATTATACAAAAATTGAAATTTTAACGGACAATAATCCTTTTATAGTGGATAGTGTGGCATCGATATTGAGCAGCGAAAAATTGAATGTCATTTTTAGTATTCAGCCAGTCTTTTCTTACATAAGAGATAATGGAAAATTAATCAATATTTCAAAACCGGAAGAAACCTCCGACAAAGAACTATACCTACTATTTGTCATAGATGCTATAGACAACAATAAAAAAAATGAACTAATAAAATCTCTCAAAACATCCATAGAAGAGTGCAGGTTATCAGTTGACGACTTTAAGAACATGGAACATAATATTAAATCTATTGTGAGACAACTTAACGATCCAATATACCTGAAAAAAATATCAGAAAAAGAAACAGAAGATATTAAAGAATTCTTATTATGGCTTTTGGATGGCAACTTTATATTTTTGGGTATGAGAGATTACAACATAGAGGAAATAAACTCCGATACATACATACAGGTGGACAAAAACAGATGCTTCGGTATATTGAGAGATGCAAAAAAATCAAAATTCGTAAATAAAACGCCCATAAAAGAACTGCCAAGTATTGTACAAAAGAGTATATTGGAATCGGAAGTCGTGCTGATAGATAAAACAAATTCAAAAAGTAATGTCTATGATATAAGAAGAATGGACTTTATCTCTGTTTCCAGTTTCAATAAAGATTTAAAGGTGGTCAAAAGACATGCTATATTGGGATTGTTCACGCCAAAAGCCCTACAGGAACAATCATTCAACATACCGTTTCTGAAATCCAAGCTTGATAGAATACTGTTTAGAGAAGATATAGTAGAAGATTCCTTCGAATATAAACATATGATAGAAATATTCAATACACTGCCTAAAGATGATCTGTTTATAACAAATACCGAAACACTAAGGGAACTGTTGGAAAATTTTCTGGCATGTGAAACTGAAGAAAGAATAAGTATATATGTAAGAGACACCAACCTGCTGCACGGCGCATACCTAATTGCTGTTTTACCTACTAAATTTTATAGTCAGAAAAATTTGGATGCTTTTACTAAATATCTTAAAGGGTACTTTAAAACAGACGACATTGAATACAAAATTATCACACAGAGCTCGCGTATAATAAGGATTCACTATTACTTAAGTTACGATAAGGAATCCATAAAAAAGATTAATACGGAAAAGATAGAAAAGGATTTTAGAGACATAGCATCCAACTGGCAGGATAATTTTTACTCTTTAGTGGTGAAAAATTGTAAAAAAGGTAAAGCATCCTATATCATAAACAAATATATGCCCAATCTTACCGATGAGTATATGTCTACAACATCCCCCGAAAGAGCCATTTTCGATCTGCCGAGGCTTGAGGCATTATTAGAAACAAATGAGCAACAATCGGATATGTATTATGAAAATAATGATGCATATTTTAATATTTATTCTCTTACAAAAACACCTCTACATGAGATATTGCTTAAGTTGAACAATATGGGGTTAAAGGTGCTATATGAAGAATTCACAAGTATTAAAGTTGAGGGAAAAAATATTTTTATACAGAGATTTTCCATCGACCCTTCGAATTTCAATTTAGATGAAACAAAAAAATTATTTGAAACCATAAGGGTTAATTTTGAAGCTATATGGAATAAAGTTATCGAAGATGACATGCTGAATAAATTGACTACAAAATCTATTATGCACTATAAGTATATAGATCTTCTAAGGGCTATGGGCAATTATCTGATGCAAGTAAATTTTCAAATCAAGAAATCGTCCTTTTTATCCATAATGAACAAATATCCACATATATCCTCTATGCTTGTTGATTATTTTGAGGCTAAATTTGCTCCCAATAAAGCAGATGAAGCTAATATAAACAGTATTCATAAAAGCATAAAAAACGCCATAGAAGCAATAAGTGATATACATGAATATAAGGTAATGTCTTCTATGCTCAATATTATTGAAAGTATGCTAAGAACCAATTTCTATAAAGAGAAAAAATATCACTATATATCTTTTAAGATAGACTCGTCTAAGATTTTAACCATGCCGTCGCCAAGGCCGCTGTTCGAAATCTATGTCCATTCCTATTTTATGGAAGGCTGTCACCTAAGGGGCGGCAAAGTAGCGCGTGGGGGCATTCGCTGGAGTGACAGAAAAGATGATTTTAGATTAGAGATATTGGGATTAATGAAGACGCAAATGGTTAAAAACGCCGTTATTGTTCCAGTGGGGTCAAAAGGCGGCTTTATTTTGAAATATCCTCCTGCTGAAAGAGATAAATTTAAAAAAATGGGCGAAGATGCATACAAAACCCTAATGCGCGGACTACTGGACATTACAGATTCATTCGGCAATAATAATGAAAAAATATTTCCGGAAAATGTTATATGTTACGATGAATTTGATCCATATCTCGTTGTCGCTGCGGACAAAGGAACCGCAAGTTTTTCCGATATTGCAAATGACATCAGTGAAAACGAATATGGCTTCTGGTTAAGAGATGCATTCGCTTCGGGCGGCAAACATGGATATGACCACAAAGCAGTAGGCATAACGGCAAGAGGAGCCTGGGAATGTGTGAAAAGACATTTTAGGGAAATAGGAAAAAATATTGAGAAGGAAACATTTGATGTCGTAGGTATCGGAGATATGAGCGGCGATGTTTTCGGCAATGGTATGATCATAACAGATAATATTCTGCTTAAAGGTGCATTTAATCATATAGAAATTTTTATTGATCCGCAGCCTGACCCCAAATTATCCTATGCGGAGAGGCTAAGACTGTTTAAAAACAGGTTGACTTGGAGCAACTACAACAAAGATTTACTGTCTAAAGGCGGATTTATATGCTCTAGAAATGAGAAATCTGTTCGTTTAACGCCTGAGGCAAAAAATCTGCTTAAAACCGATGCTGATCAACTATCCGGGGAAGAGATCATTAAACTTATTCTTCAAGCTGATGTTGATCTGCTATGGAACGGCGGCATAGGCACATACGTTAAATCAGAAGAAGAGAGCAACGAAGATGTGGGAGATCGAGTCAATGATTCAGTGAGAATCAACGCGGACCAGTTAAGAGCAAAAATAGTAGGAGAGGGCGGAAATTTGGGCTTCACGCAAAAAGCAAGAATAGAATACGCACTCTCAGGTGGCAGGATCAATACAGATGCTTTAGATAATTCAGGCGGCGTTGATATGTCCGATCACGAAGTAAATTTGAAAATTTTATTCAGCGATCTCATTAAAAAGAAAGAGATTAAAGACTTAAACGAAAGAAATAAACTTCTAAAACAGCTGACCGGTGAGGTTACACAAAGGGTACTTACACATAACTATATGCAAAGTTTTGGTGTATCGTTGGATGAATATAGGTCAAAAAAAGAGCCTGATATATTTTACAAACTCAACAAAGTTTTAAAAAATAAAGGGCTGATGCATGAGGGCGACTACCCAACTCCGACACGTAAAGAGCTCTCATCAAGGGTATCAAGGGGTATAGGATATACAAGGCCAGAATTATCCATAATGATGGCGCTTGCCAAAATGTTTATTTATGATGAGCTACTGAAAAGCAACATATTCAGCGAAGATATTATAGAGCAATACGCAACAATGTATTTTCCGCCTTATGTGCGCAAAACCTACGAAAAATACATCGGGGATCATATTCTTAAAAACGAGATAGCCTTCACTTTTATAGTCAATCTTATAATGAACAACAACGGTGCTGCAAGTCTTATGAAAATCAATATGCTAACGGGAAACAACTACCCTATTATTATGCAGGCTATGATATTTGCATACAATATTTTAAACGCGTTAGAAATAAGAGAAGAGTTGTTTTCCTACGAAAATAAAATTTCCCAGACCGATATATATAAAATATCTTTAGATATTTTTGACTCCATACACACATTGACCATATATCAATTATACTTATTCGGATCTGCATCGTTAGATAAAAAAAGAATAGAAGAGGTCAAAAGCTTTTTTGAAGATTATAAGACGCAATGTATAGCAAACGGCGTATTCAAAGTACAATTTCATGAGAAAGTAGATTACTTATCTAAATTTGTAAATAAGGATTTTTCAAAGAAAATTGCCAATCTGTATTTCTTAGATGACTTTATACCTGCATTTAATATATCGAGATTACTGAAAAAGAACATTACGGAAGTTGTCGAATCTATAGAGAATGTAAAAAATTTGTTTGGCTTGAAAAAAATAATGGACTATATCAATAGAGTGCCAATATCAAACGAATGGGATAGATTGGCTCAATTTTCTATAATAAAAAACTATATACGCTCATCGGTTATCATATCAACAAAAATAGTAAAGGAATTTGACGGGAATGCCAATGCTTTTATAAAGAGCAATGAGAATATATTCGAAGAATATATAAACGACCTGAATGCAGTTATGGGAATACGCTCAACAAATCTGCATCCTGCCATGTTGTTATACGATAAACTGCAGAAAATTATAAAATAAGATTTAAAACTTGTTTTAAGAAGAGGTTACCTTAAAATAAAAACAAAGACTGTTAAAACTTCTTGTAAATGTTTTTTTACAACGTATAATTTTAGCATGGTGACATTCTTCAACAAATATCTTATGTCTATAATCCACAAAGAGGGTTTAGAAAAGCAGTTTATTTTTAATCTTAAGGAGTGCAATACAACCGGATTTAACGACCCGCTTAATGAAGATGTGTACTCACCTTCCAAAGGATTGATACATAGATATCCCGACAGGGTTTTGCTAACAATCACAAATAGGTGTTTTGCATACTGTAGATTCTGCTTCAGAAAAAAAAATTGGTCACATTTCCCGGGATTTGATCTATCTGGTGCAGTAAAATACATATCGGATCATAAAGAAATAAGAGAGGTATTGATATCCGGGGGAGACCCATTTACACTAAACATAAAACACCTTGAATCCATATTAAAAAATATAAGAAACATAAAACACATAGAGGTTATTAGAATTGGTACACGCGTATTAACCTCCAACCCTATAACCGTTACACACGACTATGTTGGCATAATCAAGAATTATAAGCCTATATGGATAGTTGCACACATAAACCACCCCGATGAAATAACACCTGAATTCGCAGATGCCGCAGAGAAAATAGTAAATTCGGGTATACCCATTCTATCTCAAACAGTATTGTTGAACGGCATAAACAACGACAAAAAAACACTGAAGAGGCTATTCTGCAAACTTGCCGGAATGGGTATTAAGCCCTATTATTTATTTGGGTGCGATCAAGCTGTAGGCAATAGACATTTTAGGGTCAGCATAGATGAAGCATTGGAAATTATGAGATCTCTAAGATGTAATATAAGCGGCATCTGCATGCCTGCATTTGCATTTGATCTGCCAAACGGAGGAGGCAAAGTTGTTTTAGAACCAGAAACAATTGTAAGCCGGCAGAACGGAAGATATATTTTAAAAAATTTTGAAGGCAGGAGGTATATTTATGAAGATGTTTAATATAAATGATGCACTTGACAAAATAAAACGCAGTATAGACCCTAACAATTTAGGAATGATACTCATACACAACGGCGTGGTCAGAGGAACATCGAAGCTTAACAATCTGCAGATTGACGGCATGATATTGAGTTATGATAGAGATAAACTTCAACAGTTAATAAGAGAAACTCAGTCAAAACCCGGCATAGCGTACGTATCTGCTTGGATAAATGAGGGCAAACTGAGAATAGGCGATGATATTATGTGTATTATAGTAGCGGGGGATAGAAGATCAAATGTTTTGGACCCATTTGAACAACTCATTAAGTCCGTAAAAAGCTGCGTAGTCAAAGAGGAAGAATATTAATATATTTTGAAACGCGGATCAGCCTCTATTTTAGCATAATCATATGTAGCATCAGCCTCTCTTAAAGAAGCTGCCTTTGCTACCATAAGTGCATTATCCGTTGAGAATTCCTTTTCAGGCATAAACAGGGTAAAGCCGTTTTTTTCTGCCATAATTTTAAAAGATTCTCTTAATAAAGAATTTGCGGATACACCTCCCGATAATACAAGATTTTTAACTCCTTTTTCTGTGCATGCCTTCTCGGTCTTTTCGCAGAGTACATCAATCACAGAGCGCTGAAATGATGCGGCTATGTCAATAACATCAGTTTTTGACAGGCTCTGCATCTTTTTGACAAGGTTATTGACAGCCGTTTTAATGCCACTAAAACTGAAATTAAGTGTATTCTTTTTTGACAAGCCTTTGGGAAAGTTGAATCGATAAGGATTCCCCTGTTTTGACAAGCTGTCAATAACTGGTCCACCCGGATATCCTATGTTTAATACACGTGCTACTTTATCAAATGCTTCACCTGCTGCATCATCCACTGTTTTTCCCAATAATTCATAATTACCAACACCCTTAACAAAAAATAGATGAGTGTGCCCACCCGACACAATAAGGGCAACAAATGGAAATATTAATGCCCTATTTATAAAAGGTGCAAATATGTGCCCCTCTATGTGATTAACAGCTATAATAGGTTTGTTGTAAGCATATGCAAGGGATTTTGCGAAAGAGACGCCCACAAGCAGTGACGGCATCAACCCCGGACCTGTTGTTACAGCAACATAATCTATCATTTCCATAGTTACATCTGCCTTTTTAATGGCTTCTTCCGTTATAGAATATATCATCTGAATATGGTTTCTCGCGGCAATTTCGGGCATAATACCGCCAAATTTTTTATGTATCTCATTTTGTGAGGAAACGATGTTAGAATAGCTGTGGTCATTCTTTAAAACAGCCACCGACGTGTCATCACACGATGTATCAAATGATAGAATCATAACTATCTGACCAAATATTTTATATCTACAATATATGGTTCAATATATTTTAATTTCTGCTTTAGGGCTTCGTATGTTTTTTCATTGCAGTGTCCTATAGCAACAACACTATTATGTCGTTTTAAAAGCAACACAGCCTTATCTATTTGGCCTTCTATATACTTCACATTCTTTTTATTATCCAAAAACACTAATCTTTTAGCAGCTGGCACCTTAAACCTTTTGGCCTCTTTCATACCTACGCTTTTTGGTGTAGTTTCGCTGTCCACAAAAAACATATTATATTTTTTCAAAAATTCCATTATATAGTCCATCTGTTTTTTATCTTCCAATACCCTTGAGCCCATATGGTTATTCAGACCTATTGGATGATAAATCCTTCTTTTCGCCCGCTCTAAGAGATATTCCGTCCGTTTCTTCGAATTATTAATGTATATGGCATTTTTGCCTGGGTTATCCTTGGGATAATCTAACGGCTCAGAGGGCATATGGATCATAATAGTATAACCTTTATCCGCGAGCATCTTAGATAAGGTCTTTGTATAGATAGCATCGGGCAAAAATGAGTATGCTAAAGGAATATTAAGTGATGCAAACTCCTTTGCCTCCTTCTTTGAATAGCCCATATCATCTATAATGATTGCCAGCCTTTTTTTAAAAATTAGTGATGCGGCATATGCGTTGTAAAAATTAAAAAAAATCAGGCATAAAGAGATTACTGCTGCTTTTTTGTACATATAAATTTTTCTGCCTTTATCAACTCAATAGCTCTAAGCAATTGATAATCATTCCCAATACCTTTATTAAACTCTAAAGGAACGACCTTCTTTATTTTCTCCTTATTATTTTTATCCGCACTTAGATGGTGAGAAAGATCACTCTCCCTTATAGAAAATCCTTCCTTTTCAGGCTTTATTAATGCCTGTGGCACCACTATATTTGGTTCAATACCCTTAGCCTGAATGCTTATATCGTTGGGTGTATAATATTCTGCGGTAGTTAAACGCAGTGCAGATCCATCTGGCAACGGTATAATAGATTGCACACTACCTTTTCCGAAGCTGCGTTCGCCCATAATGACAGCCCTTCTATTGTCCTTCAAACAACCTGTAACAATTTCTGCGGCACTAGCGCTTCCTGAGTTAATAAGCACCACTATAGGTTTATTGAATTTTACATCTCCGGTGGCATAAAATGTTCTATTTTCCATACTGTTTCTGCCTTTTATAGAAACAATAACGCCCTTTTTGATAAATAGATTACACACATCAACAGCCTGGCTCAATAAACCGCCTGGATTATTTCTTAAATCAAGCACAATTCCAACAATATGTTTATTAGTGAGTTTTTTTAACGCACTTTTCAGCTCATCCGCTGTGCCAGATTGAAACTGTGATATTCGTACATACCCCACATTATCTATGACCTTAAATTTCACGCTCTTTATTTTTATAATTGCCCGTGTGATTGTTACATCAAATGGTTTTTTGGAATTTTGCCTCATTATAGTCAACGTCACCTTTGTTCCTGGTTTACCTCTCATAATATTAACAGCATCCTGCATACTCATACCCATAGTGCTTTTTCCGTTAATTTTTAATATAACATCTTTAGCCTTGAGTCCTGCTCTGTAAGCCGGCGTATCATCTATAGGCGATATTATGGTTAATAGTCCGTTGACCATAGAGATTCTTATGCCCAAACCTCCAAATTTTCCTTTCATAGAGGTTTCAAGTTCTTTATAATCTTCTTTTGTCATATAAGAAGAGTGCGGATCGAGAGAGCTTACCATGCCCTTCAATGCATCGGTAATGAGTTTATCAGAGCCCACTTTGTGCACATAGTTATGTTCTACAATAGACATAACCTCTGCAAAGGTTTTGATTTTTTGATATTTCTTTACATTTGGAGTCGACACATCGTGAGAAAAACCCGCCAGACCCCCAGATAAAACAAACGCAATAGAAACAATAATCACAAGAAATAGTATTGCGTAAAGATTTTTTCTTTTCATACTATCTTAAATACCTCCTGTTTAAAAAATTTAATGGATCAAGAGCAGTATAATGCCTTCTAATCTCAAAATGCAACACGCTGCCAGCAAGTTTTCCTATACATTGCCTCGTTTTAACGGCTTCGCCTACTTTTAGGTGTGTAGAAAGGCCACTATAAACCGTATAATAATTATTATGGTGATTAACGATAACCACCATCCCAAATCCCGGCAGTTCACCAGAGAAATCTATCTTACCTTTGTATATCACTCTAACACACGTCCCTTTTTTGGATTTTATATCAATACCATCATTGCGCGTGTAAACCTTCGCAATGGTATCATATTTTTTTCCAAATGTACCAATAATTTTACCCCGTATAGGTGGCATAATTTTTCTTTTTAGTATGGGGAACTCCCTCTTTATTAACTTTAGACCTATTTTAGTCGGTTTTATAGCTATTTCTTTTTTATGCATCTTACGCCTTGCTTTTTCTGCCAATAATCTTTTTCTCTTCTCTTCTGCTTTTATAATTTTGTCTAATAGGCGTTCCAACATCACCCTCTTTTTATTTAATTGTCTAATCTGTACCAAATAATTTTCTTTTTCACTCTTTACGCGCTTAACAAGCGCCGCAAGCTTAAGTTTTTTGCCCTGCAATTCCCTGCTTTGTTTTTCTATACTTGACACTATTATATCTTTTCGCTTCTTATATTTTTTGAGTTTCATCAAGCTGTTCTT
>CAJXLZ010000003.1 GCA_913056505.1 uncultured Desulfurellaceae bacterium | reverse complement strand
ATCTTTATGATTTTTTCTGCCATTTCTGCTACCTTAGGCTGGTGAGTAATCAATATAATCTGGTTGGATAAACTCATATCTTTTATTGTCTTTATGATACTTGCAAGTGTTTTTGAGCTTGTTCCGGATTCCACTTCATCTGCAATTAACGTCCAATAAGCCTTTTTTATCTCGCATAAAGAATAGATAAGCGCCAGCATAAATCGTGACCGCTCTCCCCCGGATGCAGTTTTTCCTATCTCTGTTAAAGGCAGGTCCGGATTTGCGGAAAAAAGTATAGAAACACGATCTTTACCCAATTCATCCAATTTATGCTTGTCAAATTTAAACTCTGTTACACTGTTATCCAGCATTAATTGTGACAACCTTGTTTTCACATTCATTAAAATTTTTCCACTTATTCTTTTTCTTGCGTTGCTCAAAATTTCAGCTTTTTTTTCCAGATTATCAAACGATACATTTAGTTCTTTATTCACCTTTTCTATATCTATACTTAGTAGTTTTAGCTTATCTATGTTATGCTCTAATGTTATTTTTTCTTCTACTATTTCATTAAGGGGTTTTGAAAACCTTCTTTGAAGCTCTTCAATCTGAAACATACGTGATTCCACCGTATCTATATCTTCCTGCGACTCCGATGATAGTTCGGTTAAACTGTATATACTTTTCTTTACATCGCTAATGGCAATATAAGCACTTTCAAGGCGCTCCTTTATATATTTAGCATCCTCGCTAACTCCCTCAATTTTAGCCACTTTTTCTATTATTTTATTAAGTCTGTCTTCTATGCTGTTCTCATCTTCGTATAAATTATGTAGCATATAAAACGACTCATTTTTTATAATATGAGATAATTTTATACTATCCAACTTTGCTTTTAGCTGTTCATATTCATCCTTTTTAGGATTAACCTTATTAATCTCATCAAGCAAAATTTCAGGGTGCTTGCTGCTAATTTCCTCCATATCTTTTACTAAAGCGGATTTTTTTAATTCCAGTGACTTATGTATATTGTATGTATCTGTATAGTCTCTGATTATCTTTTGATCTATCATTTCATCAAATATATTCAATAAATTGTCAGAATCAAAAATATCAAATTTATAATCCTGAGAAACAATGCCTACTAAAATTTTCTTTAAGCTGCTGATAGTTTTTATGCTCACAGGTTCATGATTTATATACGTTTTTGTTTTATCTTTATATATGATTTTTTCTATAACTGCTTCACTGTCCACAAAACCTATATTCTCAAAATATGTTTTTTGATATTCATTCAGCTCAAAGATGAGTTTGATCGTGCATTTTTCATCAAAATTGCCTATTATGCTTCTTGAGCTTTTATAAGAAAATATGTTTTCTATAGCCTGAAGTATGAGAGATTTACCTGCACCAGATTCCCCTATAATAGCCGTAATTTTATCTGACAAATCTAACTGCATCTCTTTTATCGTTAAGAAATTTTTTATTTTTATAACTTTTAGCATTTTACTTTTCTGATTTTTCTTTCTTCCCAACCCAATTTTGTTCTCAGTATATCAAAATAATTTTTATCTTTTGATGTAATAATGCGTATGATTTTATTGGATTTTTTCAAGATTATTTTATCTTTTCTATCCATTCGAAATCCTATCTGGCCATCAAGTGTAATCATAATATTTGAAACATCCTCTTCAAGCTCTATTATGAGCTGCGCGTCTTTTGGTATAACCAAAGGCCTATTTGATAAGGTATGCGGGCAAATAGGGGTTATAATGAAGCAGTCCAATGTGGGGTATACAATCGGTCCGCCTGCCGATAAACTATATGCGGTTGACCCTGATGGCGTTGATATAATTAAACCATCTGCATGAAATACGGCAAGAAAATGTTTTACATTGTTCATTATAATGTGTGTTTTTATGCCTATGATTCTTGCCAGTGCGCCGTTGTTTATGGCCACATCATTAAAAAAACTTTTCTTATAAACATTACTGCCCAAATATAGCTCTGCATCTATCATCATCCTGTTTTCAATCTTATAGCTATTGTTTAGAAATATATCATCCAATATGCTGTACATATTACTTAAAGGCACCTCGGTTAAAAATCCCATTCTGCCTAAGTTTATACCCAATATTGGAATATCGCTGCCATGCTCACTAACCGAACGCGCAGCCGATATGAATGTGCCATCCCCGCCCAACACTATTATAAGATCTACATATTTGGCAATCTCAGAACGTTCTATACCGTTGCGTTTTCCTACAGCCTTTGCTATCTCATCACCTAACACTACATCTATTTTTTTATCCTTTAAATATTTGACTAATTCCAATACTATTTTACCCAAATTCTCAACTTTGGCTTTTGCTATTATGCCTACACTCTTAAACATTCATCCTCCAAGATAAGCTTTCTTTATGCTGTCCTTATCAAATATAAATTTCGATTCACCTTTGTCCACTATTTTTCCTACTTCCATAATATATGCTCTATCGGCATATCTCAATGTTTTATTGATATTTTGCTCAACTATGAGCGTGGCAATATTTCTATCCTTTAATAAGTATAATATATTAAATACCTCATTAATAAGTTTTGGGGACAAACCTGCTGTAGGTTCGTCTAAAATCAACAGTTCCGGTTCTCTCAACAGTCCCTGCATTATAGACAGCATCTGCTGTTCGCCGCCTGATAAATATCCGGCCTTTAAGCGCAACTTGTCTCCTATACTGCTGAAGTTGTTTAAAAGTTCTTTCAAAGATCTGTCAAAATAATTTTTCCCGTGCAGCTTAATTAGTCTCATCGCAGGTATAAGCAGATTATCATAGACGCTCATATCTTTGAAAATCGTTCTTTTGTCAGGGATATATGATATTCCTAACAAAACAATATCTTTGGTTTTTTTGTTTGTTATATCTATATTTTTGTATAGCACCCTGCCCTTTTTCGGTATAATATTCAGTATGGCGTTCAATAGGGTTGTTTTCCCTGCCCCGTTTGAGCCCAAAACACACACAGCCTCTTGCTTTTTTACATGTAAGGAAACATTGTTCAAAGCCAGCGCACTGCCGTAATAAACCGTCAAATTATCTATATTCAGCAATATTACTCCCCAAGATAAGCTTTTATAACCTTTTTATTGTTTTGTATATAGCTGGGCATACCTTGAGCTATTTTCTTGCCGCCATCCATAACTGCTATTGAGTGTGAGCAATTCATTACAAGATTCATATCGTGTTCTATGAGTAATATAGTAACACCCTTTTCCCATATTCTAAAGATTATTTTTAACAATTTACTCGTTTCGGACTCATTCAATCCCGAAGCCGGTTCATCCAATAATAAAAGCACAGGATCACTCACCAATGCCCTAGCCAACTCTATAAGCCTCTTATTTCCAAAAGATATTTCTTTAGGATACAGGTATGCAAGCCTGTCTATTTTAAGAAATCTGAGTGTATCAATAGCCTTTTCTTTTGCTTGTTTCTCCCATTTTTTGTTGTTATGAGTACATAAAATAGCATCCAGCGGACTATTGCTCATTTTTATGTGTGATCCTATCGCTACATTTTCCCATATATTCATCTCGTCAAACAGCTGAATATTTTGGAATGTGCGCGCTATCCCCATCTTTATTAATTGATGTGCTTTGTATCTATCCAAATTGTGATTAGTAAAGTGTATGCTGCCAGAATCTTTAGAATATATTCGTGTAATAATGTTGAATAGCGTGGTTTTCCCTGCACCATTGGGACCAATCAGCGATTGAATCTGCCCTTTTTTAACTTCCAAAGAAACATCATCTACGGCCTTAAGGCCGCCGAAATTCTTCGTTATATGTTCTAATTTTAAAATTACTGTTTTATCCATGAAAATAACTTTTTTAAGCCGTCAGGCAAAAACATCATAGCAAAAACCAACAAAAAACCGTCTGCTATAGGCCAAAATTCCTTTAACCCGCTAAAAATATTAGGCAGTATGCTTAATATAATTGTTGAAAACAGCACACCGAAAAAACTGCCCATACCACCTATGACAACCATAACAACATATTCTATAGAATTCAAAATACCGAACGAGAACGGTGATATAAAACCAATATAAAATGCAAAAAGTCCGCCTGCCAAAGAAGCATAGGAGACGCTTAAGGTAAATATTATAACCTTATACATATGGACATTGATACCAAAAGCTTCTGCTGCAATTTCCTTTGATTTTATTGCTTGAAGCGCCCTGCCAAACCTAGACTTTGTTAAATTTATAGACACAAGCAATAGAGATAGTGCCGTGAACCAAGCGAAAAAATAAAATTTTCTATCATCATCAAATGTAAACCCGAAAATGGAGAGCATAGGAATAGCTGTAAGACCCTGCGGTCCGCCTGTTATGGATACTGTGCCCATAATTAAAATATTAATTACTTCCCCTATTGCCAAAGTAGCCATAGCAAGATAGTGACTTTTCAATTTAAGTGTAGGGTATCCAATAATAGCGCCTATTAAAGAAGATAGTATTGTTGCTATAAAAATTGAAAGCCATGGATTTATACTGAATTTTATTGCCAGTAGTGCAGACATATATGCACCTAAAGCAACAAAACCGGCATGCCCAAGCGAAATTTGACCCGTAAAACCCAAGAGTAAATTCAAACCCGTTGTTACAATTAGCGTTAAAGCTGCAAGTGCGAGCATACTCAATAAGAAGGGACTATTTAAAAAGATTCCAGAAACAGCTACTATAACAGCTATAATGGCAAGAAATATTCTTGAATCCATTTAAACTCTCTCTATGTCTTTAGATGAAAAAATACCATGCGGTCTTATAAATAAAATTATTATCATAATAACAAATGCAACAGCATCTTTATAAACAGAAGAAACATATCCTGCAGATAGAGATTCCGCTATACCGATGCAAAGCCCTCCTATTAATGCCCCCGTATTGTTGCCAAATCCACCGACAACACTTGCTGCAAAACCTTTTAAACCAAACATTAAGCCTGAGTCATATTGCGCAAAGCTTATAGGAACTATTATTGCACCTGCCATAGCCCCTACAAATCCGCTTATTGCAAAAGAAAACAGTTTAACTTTTTTGGTATCTACTCCAAACAGTGTTGCTGCAAGTGGATTTGCTGCAACCGCCTGCATTATTTTTCCTGAAAATGTCTTAGAAAAGTAGAAATAGAGAGAAACTATCAATATTGTTGTCGCGGCTATAACTATTATGTATTGAGACGCGAAGCTTACACCAAACATTGAAACAGATGGAAAATTGAGAAAATCTTTAACAGGATGAGCATTTTTATCGATAAGCACTCCTACTGAACCTCTTAAAATCATGGCTATGCCTACTGTCATAATAATTAAAGATAGATCGCTCGAATTTTTAGCATTTGCTATAAAAACTCTATATATAAAAGATGCAATGATAGAGACGGAAAAAAACGTAATTATCAATGATAGATATAGCGGAATCGATGCCTGAAGCAGAAAAAACTCTATCATACCGCCTAACATAAAAAACTCACCTTGTGCAAAATTCACAATGTTTGTTGTTGAATATATTATATTAAATCCTATGGCAATGAGCGTATAGACAGCACCGGTTGTTATGCCTGTTATTATGTACTGTAAAAATTCCGTTATTGTTTCTCTCCTCCTATAAACCTATCCGCTTCTTTTTCGAATAACCTACTTGTTGTGCTATCAATATTACAAAAATGTACCTCTGATAAATTTTTTGAGTTCTTTAAAAAGTTCACCGATGTTTCAAAAATTATGTGAGCTGCCCTTTCTTTTGGAAAACCAAAAATACCGGAGCTAATCGCCGGCAATGATACACTTCTTAATCCCTTTTCCTCTGCTATTTTTAGAGCACTCAAAACAGCATTTTTGAGTTTATTATCCTCATCGCCTGTACCCCAAACAGGTCCAACGGCGTGTATCACATATTTAGCTTTTAATCTTCCGGCTGTTGTTATAGCGGCAGAACCCGTTGGCACATAGCCTATCTTGTCACTCTCTTTCTGAATAATATAACCGCCCTTTCTCACAATGGCACCCGCAACACCGCCACCGTGCTTTAGGTGTGAGTTGGCAGCATTAACAATAGCATCGCTATTTTCTTCTGTTATGTCACCCTGAATGACCTTTATGGTTTTTCCGCCAAATGTAAACTCTTTTATCGCTTCCATAACGCCCTCCCTATTTTATCAGCGCTCCTATACTACCCGCAACAAGCTTTATTGACAGTTTGTTTTCTATTAGATTTCTGCCATTAACCGATAGCTTATTGCCCAATTTGTTATAATTTCTAAACAAAAATTTCATATTTTTACCTATGCTTTCTGCGTCAATATCCGTTATCAAAAGATCTTCATTGTTTTTTGCTATTTCTTCTATTCCTGTTGATTTTGTTGCAATTGTAGGAACTCCGCAAGCCATTGATTCTATAACAACATTATCAAAACCACCTTTTTGAGAAGGTATAACGCACATATCAAACATGCTGTATATTGTTTTGTCAGCCTCAAGTGCACCTAAAAAAATCACTCTATCTTTTATTTTAAGATCTTCTACCATTTTTTCCAACATTTTTCTTTGCGAACCACTACCCACAAGAACCAATTTTGCATCTATATCAGCTTTATAAAATGCTTCTATTAAAGTATCTGCACCTTTTGGATTATAAAATCTCACAACAGAACCGACAATAAAATCATCCGCACTTAAATTATACTTTTTTCTTGAAGCAATTTTATTTTTATACTCCAAAGGTTTGAAATAGTCTGTATCTATTGGATTGTAAATAAGTTCTATTTTGTCTTTAGTGCTTGGCAAAACTCTTATAAGATTTTCCTTAACATTTTTTGAGTTTACTATATATTTTCTACTTTTTTTAACGAAAACTCTCATAGCTATTTTCCTGTGCAGTTTCTTTTCCCACTTCCATGTTGTGCTGCCTATAAACGTATAAATGGGCAAACCTATGCCCAAAAGAGCCATTTTTGTTGTGTAGTCTGCCAGAAATTCAAATGTAAAAACAAGATCCGGATTAATAGATTGTATAACTTTTCTTAGTTTTAAGAATACATCAATCCTATAAGATTTTAATGAGCTGTTACCTTCATTTGTTATTCCAATAACATTTATACTATCTTTTTCTGCCTTTTTTATTGTAGAGGCATCAGGTTGCATTATTGAAATTATAACAGGCTTATATCCTTGATATTTTCTTAAACCCTTTATAATTCTAAACGCCCTTCTTTCGGGTCCTCCAAAAAAACCAAATGCATCAACTACTAAAGCCAATGTTTTCATAAATGAAATCTATTATAGATATTTGCTAAAACTGGTTTTGAATAGATAAAAAGCCTTTTTTCAAAGCGTTTCTTGTTGCCAGATGCCTTTATTCTACTTATTTTGCACCTGTGCGTACTTCTCACAAAATCTTTTTTTGTTGAAAAGCAGTATTCAAATCCTGCTTTTTTAGCTAATTTTAAACTTTCATTACTAAATTCTCCCCAAGGCCAGGATAAAAGCTTTGTATCTATGTTTAAATGCTCTTTTATCAATTTTTTTGATAAAACCATTTCATTGAATACTCGACTTTCAAAATCGTCACTATTTTCAAAAAAACCTCTATCTTTATATTTCCCAATTATAGCCAGAGTAGACTTTTTGGCGACATTATAATCTTTGCTCTTTTTATAAGCTTTATTGAATGCATCTTTTACAATACATTTGAAATCATCGGACGGTATAAATTTTTTTGCAGCGAGTGAGCTTTTCATTTCGAAAATAGGACTTCCAACATTTAGGTCGCCGTTGTTTGCGTAAATAAAACTCCAATGTATTGTTGCATCTTTATGGTAAAAATCACATACTTTGCTGGATGAGAAAATTTTTGAGTGTATATGCCCATGAGAACCTATTTTAAATATACCACTGTCTTTCATAATATTTAGTTCATCCCAGTTTAAAAATTCACTAAAATCGCCATTTAATGAATCATAAAGAGCCGTTTCTTTTTTGTTAGGTACAAATATTTCTTTGAGTTCTGTTTTTCCTGACCAATAATCATCAAGGGTTTTTCTGATTCTGCCACCATTTTGCACCTTTGATGTTGCAATAAATATAACTGCTTTAGCACTATATCTTTTAAGTAGAGGATAAGCATAAACAAAATTATCTAAAAATCCGTCATCAAACGTAATGAGCACAGATGGCTTTTTCAAAGATTTTCCACCTAAAACATCTATTAATGCATCTGTGCCCACTATATCAAACCTTTTCTTTATATAGAATAGCTGCCGTTCAAAGGTTTCAATATCTACATCATAACCCTTGAACGGCAATATCCTGTGATAATATAAAACTATTAATGGATTCAATCTTCAATCTCAGCCGCAGACAACCTGTCTATCTCATCTATCCCCATTATTACCCTGTTGAAAAATCCTGCAGGTACGCCTATGACAGCCACTATATAGTTTCCGATTTTGCCCATACCTATCATATTGCCTTTCAAGTTGCCTGATGAATATATTTTCTCTAGTGTGCGTCCATAGTATCTGAATATTTTAATACTATATGCATTATGCGCGATTCCACTTAAATGTCCGAAAGATAGGTGGTTACTCAAATAAGATTCTTTAGCAATGGCATATATACCCCTTGCGTCCTTTCCAACTATTAAATTATTTGCTATATACACATTATTTTTTTTCTCCACATCTTCTAAAGACTCTTCATTAGTAGGTTCATAATGATACCTCTTAATAGCTTGCTGAACGCCCGCGAAATAATATGGACTTCTATATGTTACCTTGCCCATTTCTATGTTATAGATTTTCAGCTGTTTGGCGGCAGAGAGATACACTATGTTGTTGTGAATCTTAAAGAACTCATAAAAATTGTCAATTTTAACAGGCACTTCTAACGGTGTAATCTTTAATGTATTAATATTTAATTTGTATATATCCCCGTAAAATGGTTTATTAATGGACGCCTTTTGAAGAATTACAACAGGTTTTGAAAATCTGTCATAAAATCTTACATGGTATGGGATATTATCTTTTACTATCTTAAATTGCTTGCCATCTAAATATCCTATACATGAATCCAGTGCGCCATAACTGTTGAAATTCGAGAGTGCAATCCATGTTTTTCCTGATATTTCCGCACTATCTATATGAAATACGTTGTATCCATAAGAGAACTCAGTATATTTTCTGAAAGCGTTTCCGTCAAATTTGTACATGCTTATCTTAGAGCCCTGTGCTACAGCTACCATCTTTTGCGAGTTGATTGTTACAACCTTCGCATATGTTGTACCGTGTCCTATGTTCATATAGGTTGATATCTTAAAATGTTCAGACGACATAGATAATCCGGAGTATGGGCTATACAGGCCAACTTTACCAAGTATACTCTCCCAAAAAGTCAATTTTTCAGATAGGTTCAAATTGGATGGTACAATATTTTCAGGAGGTATTTCATTTGATAATTTCTTTTGAGCAACAAGCACATCTTTTGAGTCTTCATCTATAGGCTGCGCGGATGAATATATAGCTTGTCCTGAATATCCATTATATATTTTGTATTTTAGTTTATTATACTGTATAGTGCTGCTTAATTTTATTACCAAATCCACATTGGCTTTTCTTGCAAGTTTTTTTACAGATTGACTACTATTTATTGAATTTATACGCTCTTGCGTTAGGTATATTTTCACATTATCGGGATTAATTACAAGGAATTTTTTTGTATGCTGCAGTGATTGTGATAATGATTTGTAGATTATTGGATTTCTTGTAATTAGTATTACGCGATACTTACTTTTGCCGGCTATCCAATAATCACCTATTTTTGGAGTACCATTTACATCTTTTTTACCATTAGGTATTATGCCAAGCCCTATAAGATATTTCTTTTTTTGTTTGACTCCTTCTACAATTTGAGCTTTTGAACGATTTTTACCAACTTGTACAATATCAGCATAGGCTATACCAAGTGTTAGATTTACGCTTTTATCTGATCCAAATGGTTTAAAGCTGCCTTTATTTCTATATATATACACAAAGTAGTGCTTGCTTAATCCGTCATTTGAGCCCTTATTTAACACTACATATCCATTATCCACACCGATTACTTTCCCTTTAACTACATAAAATCTATTTGCTATGTCGTTTGCAGTGCTATCGTAAACATTTGCAAATGCAGGAACGCTAATTATAAGTATAGATAAAATTATTAAAATCTTTTTCATATTTGTCCCTTAAGTACTTCTATTCTTTGTTTTATTTTGCTATAGATTTCCGAAGCCTCATCCAATTCTGCTTTCTTTTCTTTTATGAGTTCTTTTGGAGCACGATCCAAAAACGATTGATTGGATAGCTGTGAATTCAAGAAAACTAGAGATTTCTCCTGTTTTTTTAGCAGTTTTTCCAGTCTTTTTATCTCCTTTTCAACATCTATATTCCCTTCAAGAGGCATGTATATATCTCCATATATCGTTGAGTGTACCAAGCATTGTTCATCAGGATGGCTTTTTATCACAGATAGAGAACCTACATTTGCCAAGGCATATATATAATTTCTAAATTCCATTATAGTGGATTCCAATCTCTCATTTTTTATATTCAGATAAATTTTTATTTTTTTTGCGGGCTGTATGGCATTTTCGCCCCTTAAATTTCTAATGGCCTTTATAATATCTATAACCATATCTATTGATTCTTCAACCTTTTCACCAAATTCCGGAATAACGGGTGTTGGGTATGCTGCAACCATTATTGACTCACCTGTTTTATTTGGCAGCTTCTGCCACAGCTCTTCGGTAATAAACGGCGCAAACGGATGAAGCAAACGCATTGTTGACTCGAACACTTCGAGTAGGGTATATCTCACAGCATATGAATAATCGTCGTTCATATGAACCTTGCTCATTTCTATATAATAATCACAGAACTCATGCCATATAAATTGATAAATAGCTTCAGCTGCATCGTTATATTTATATTTTTTTAACGATGCCTCAACCTTTTGTATGGTTTTCGCAAGCCGTAATTTTATCCAGATGGAGGCAGGCGAAAGTTTTCCCGGCTTTACACCTATATCAATGCCTTTTGTATTCAATTCTATAAATCTGTAGGCATTCCATATTTTGTTCATAAACTTTCTATATCCGTCAATTCTATTCTCGGATAATTTTATGTCCCTGCCTTGAGCTGCGAGCATAGATAATGTAAAACGCAGCGAATCTGCACCATATTTGTTAATCACATCCATAGGATCAATCACATTGCCCTTTGTTTTGCTCATTTTATATCCCTTTTCATCGCGCACCAAAGCATGAATGTAAACATCTTTGAACGGCACATCGTTCATAAAATGCAACCCCATCATCATCATTCGTGCTACCCAAAAAAAGATAATGTCAAAGCCGGTAACAAGCAAATTAGTAGGATAGAATTTCATTAGATCATCTGTTTTATCAGGCCATCCAAGCGTGGAAAACGGCCATAAAGCTGATGAAAACCATGTATCAAGCACATCATCTTCCTGCTTCAAATTTTCACTGCCACAGTATTTGCACTTTTTGGGTTCATCCTCAGAAACATTATATTTGCCACAGTTTAAACATTTATATGCGGGAATTCTATGCCCCCACCAAATCTGTCTTGAAATGCACCAATCCCTGATATTATGCATCCATTCGAAATATGTCTTTTTCCAATTTTTAGGAATGAATTTTGTGCTTCCATTTTCGACAGCCTCTATCGCTTTTTCTGCCAACGTCTTTGTTTTAACAAACCATTGTTCTGAAATATAGGGTTCTACTGTTTCATGACATCTATAACAATGCCCAACAGAATGTTTATAATTTGCTATATTTGTAATAAATCCCTTGCTTTCAAGCTCATTGACCAAAAGAGATCTACACTCAAATCTGTCTTTCTTAAAATAGTGCAGTGCTTCACTGGTCATTTTCCCTTTATCATCTATTGCTTTAACAATGTCTAAATTATGCTTTTTGCCAACCTCAAAATCATTCGGATCGTGTGCGGGTGTTATTTTAACGGCCCCTGTTCCAAAGGTAGCATCAACATACTCATCTGCAATAACGGGTATTACCTTATTCTTTATGGGTATAATAACATTTTTGCCTATTGCATCTTTATACCGTTCATCATTTGGATTAACGGCAACAGCCGTATCACCAAACATTGTCTCTGGACGCGTAGTTGCCACTATAATGCCGCCCTCTTTTTTCTCATAAGGATATTTGATATAAAATAGTTTGCCCGACTCCTCTTTATACTCAACCTCCAGATCACTCAACGCAGTATGACACTTGGGACACCAATTCACCATATAGTTATCCTTGTATATCAATCCACTATCATATAATTGGACAAACACCTTTTTGACAGCTTTAGACAACCGTTCGTCCATTGTAAACCTTAGACGAGACCAGTCGCAGCTTGAGCCCAATCTTTTTACTTGATCAACAATTCTGTTGCCGTATTTCTTCTTCCACTCCCATACCTTTTCTATAAATTTTTCCCGCCCTATATCTTCTTTCGTTATGCCCTGCTCTGCCAAGTGTTTTACAACTACATGCTGCGTCGCAATACCCGCATGGTCAGTTCCAGGTAGCCACAACACGGCATCACCCTTCATTCTCCTGTATCTGACAATTATATCCTGTAGTGTTCCATTGAGGGCATGCCCTATATGCAAGACACCTGTTACATTAGGCGGTGGCATAACAATACTGAACGGTTTGCCTCCTTTATTTATTTCGGGCTTGAAATAGCCGTTTGTCTCCCAATATTCATACCATTTTTGCTCGAAATTCGGGTTGTATTTATCCTCTTTCATTAATTAACCTCTCTTGAATAATTTTTATTTCTAGTATTTTCACCTATTAAAATACCCTCATAAAATGCGTCTAAATTCAGAGTGAGAATCCTTTTCGGTATGATTTTATTTATAGCCTCTGTAAAATATTCTTTTTCCAATGGCATATAACAAGACAGAACCCCCATCATTATAGTGTTTATAACCTTAGGGTTACCTAATTTGAGGGCATCTTCTGCAAAGTTTTTCACAATTTTTCTTATTTTTACGCTTTCCAATTTTTTATCTATATATTCTGTATCTATTTCTTGATTTATAATGGGCACTATCCTATCATTTATTATACCTATGGAAGCGGTATTTAAATATTTGTTTGCCCTCAGTGCCTCTATTTTTTCTGTTGCAAACAGATAATTAACCTGCCCAAGCGCATCGGTTGGTGAATATACCTTTTCCCCAAATCTGACGAATGCAGAAACAGAGCCGCCCCTTTGGCTCATACCATGTATCTCGCTTTTTTTTACATCAAAACCGGCAAGCATACAGGCCATTGCAGCCACATTAGAAGCCGTTATAATGCCGTCTCCCCCTACGCCTGCGAATAAAATACTTTTAATATCCATTTTGCTCCCATTACACATTTATTATTGCCCCCTCAACAGGACACACACTTTTGCACACATTGCATCCCGTGCACAAATCCGCATCAATTACGGCTTTATTATTCACAAAATCTATAGCAGGACAAGCTATTCTCAAGCATCGTTTACATCCAATGCATTTATCGGTCACAACAAGAGGTTCATCTTTAATTTTTTTAGGTGACAATACGCATGGCCTCAATGCAACAATTACACTCAATTCATCAATATTAATTTCTCTTTCTATGATTCTTTTGGTTTCTTCATAATTGTATTGATCAACCTCAAAAACACGTTTTATGCCTATGGTTCTAGCCAAAGATGCTATTTTTACAGGTTCAAACTTCTTATTATTCAAATTAAACCCGCTTGAAGGATTGGGCTGCCCACCTGTCATGGCGGTTATCCTGTTGTCCAAAATTATTATTGTAAGTTTTGCGTTATTCATATATGCGTCAACAAGAGGCTGAATGCCTGTGTGAAAGAATGTTGAATCGCCGATTATGCTGACAATTTTTTCATCATCCTGAACCTTTGATGCACCTATGCCCATAGATATGCTTGCGCCCATACAAACTGTTGTATGCATAGCTGACAATGGCGCAATAGCGCCCAACGTGTAGCAACCTATATCGCCTGTGACATACGGTTTAAGAGAGTGCAGTATGTCAAATACAGGCCTGTGCGGACATCCCGGACATAGCGCAGGCGGTCTTTTTGGCAGTTCAAAATCCTCAAAAATCACTTTACTTTTGTCTTTCTTTAGAAATCCACATTTCTCAAGACCATTTTTCACAATATCTAAATTCAGTTCACCATCTGTAGGAAAATATTTTTTGCCCTCAACCTTAACCCCTGCGATCTTCAACTCCTCTTCCATAAACGGCTCAAGTTCTTCTATTACAACTGCTCTATCCACGCTTTCTACAAAATTTTTAATCTTTTCAACAGGCATTGGATAGGTTAATCCCACCTTAAAAAAGTGCGCATCGGGTAGTAATTCTTTAGCATAATTATAAGATACACCGCTTGTTATTATACCTACACTTGACCTACCCTTTATAATTCTGTTGATGGGAGATTCATTGGAATAGATTTCTAACTCTTCTATCTTTTTCAATAAACTTTTATGTTTTTTTATGGCGTTTGAAGGAATCATAACATATTTTTGAAAATCTTTTTTCATCTTAAATATTTTTTCGTTATCCAATCTTCTCGTATCATATTTAACTATGCCAAGTGAATGTGAAATACGTGTCGTCAGCCGCATAATAGAAGGTAGATCAAACTTTTCACTTAAAACAAAGGCATACTGCATAAAAGCCATAGCTTCATATTCATTGGATGGCTCTAACATAGGCAGTTTGGCAAATTTTGCATAGTATCTGTTATCCTGTTCATTCTGTGATGAGTGCATACCTGGGTCGTCTGCAGTGACAACAACAAGACCTGCGTTAACGCCGGTATATGCACTTGTCATTAGTGGATCTGCCGCAACATTTAGACCCACATGTTTCATAGTTGCAAAACTTCTTGTGCCGGCTATGGATGCACCCAACGCCGCCTCTAAGCCAGATTTTTCGTTTGATGCCCACTGTGCTATAACATCTTTGAACTGTTTAAAATAATCTAAAATTTCTGACGAAGGGGTTCCGGGGTATCCGCTTGCAAAATGAGCATTGCCCTTATATGCACCGATTGCTACGGCCTCATTGCCACTGATAATTGCTTTTGTTGTTCTATCATCCATCTTAATTCCCTCTATTATCTTCAGAATTTATTTTAATAACGGTTTTTAAATTTCCGCGTGGTGCAAAATCACCTATCACCTCAATAAATTTGGGTTTCAGTCTGTTTTTAAGCTCATTATATATCTCATTTGTAGCATCTTCATGTGATATATATCTATTTCTAAACTTATTCAGATAGAGTTTTAAAGATTTTAGCTCCACTACATATTGGTTAGGTATATATCGTACTCTTATAACGGCAAAATCAGGATATCCGCTTCTTGGACATAGACAAGTGAATTCAGGGAACTCTAAATTTATCTCATAACTATTTTCTAAATGTTTATTTTCCCAAACCTCTAAACAGGCGTTATCAATTGCCTCTTCTCCATACTTCATAAGCACCACCTTTACAACTCAAATCATATTTTTATCATAAAACAGGTTTTATAACAAATTATTTTTACAATTTGACTTTTGTCATTATCAGCATATTATTAATAATAAATAAGTTAATATAAAGGAGAGCAACATGAAGGAAATTGTAAATAGAATCTTAGATAAGGTTTCAGATGATATTCCAAGTGAGGTTGTTTATTGGGACGGCGAAAAGGTTAAATTTGGTAAAGGCGACCCCGAATTTCAGCTGATTATAAAAACACCTGATGCAGTAGATGATATTGTAAGAGAACCGTCTCTAGGTTTTGGTGAGAATTATATGAACGGTAACATTGTTGTGAATGGAAACCTGCAATCATTGCTCTCTTTAGAATATAAAACTGAAGTATCCAAAATAAAACCTCCCATTAATATAGTGGCAAAAGCACTTATAAATAACATAAAAACCTTAAACAGTAAACATAAAGCAAAGAAGAATATATCCCATCACTATGATTTGGGCAATGATTTTTATAAATTAATGCTTGATAAAACTATGACATACTCGTGCGCATATTTTAAGGACAAAGATGATACTCTTGAAAATGCCCAAAATAACAAATATGAGCTTATATGTAAAAAACTTAGATTAAAAGATGGTGATAGATTGGTTGACATAGGCTGCGGATGGGGAGGTATGCTCATCTACGCGGCTAAAAGGTTTGATATTAAGGCTGTTGGATGCACGCTTGCCAAGCATCAATATGAATATGCAAAAGAAAAAATCAAACAGGAAAGTCTAGAAGATAGGGTTAAGGTGTTTTTGAAGGACTATAGAGATTTAGAGGGAAAATTTAATAAATTTGTGTCTATAGGTATGTTTGAACATGTAGGAAGAAATTACGCACTCACATTTTTTAGAAAGGTAAGCAACCTTCTTGAGGATAAATCATTGGGTCTTCTGCATACAATAGCAAGGAATAGATACTATCCGACGGATCCCTGGACGAGAAAATATATATTCCCGGGTGGATATATACCTGTCCTATACCATATTTTAAGGGATATGTCCTATAAAAATCTATATGTTATAAACATTGATAATTTGCGTCCCCACTATGCCAAAACATTGGATGAGTGGATAAAAAGATTTGAGTCCAATGTAGATAAGGTTAGGGATATGTTCGGTGATAACTTTATAAATATGTGGAGACTGTATCTAAATGGTGCATCAGCGGGCTTTAAATATGGTATAACAAATGTATATCAAATCTTATTCTCCAATAATTTGGTAGATAATATTCCATTGAACAAAGATTGGTGAAAGGGGGAAATCTTATGTCGGTATTAGTGGAATTTGCTATGTTTCCAACGGATAAATCTGAAAGTGTCAGCAAATATGTCAGCAGGATTATTGAAATGTTTAAAAACAGTGAAATTAATTACAAACTAACGCCTATGGGAACAGTGTTCGAAACCGATACTATGGAAAATGCTTTAAAAATACTTTTATCTGCTTATGAAACATTAGAACCTGATTGCAACCGCATCTATTCTACTGTTAAGTTTGATATAAGAAAAAATAAAAATAACAGAATGAGTCAAAAAATTAAAAGCATAGAAGATAAAATTGGTAAGGTCAGCCTATAAGAAAAATGATTAATAGAATTGTGATAATTTTCATAAAGCGTTGGTATGATAAGAATAGTTTCTTTATTTGCGATTAAGTCCGGATTTCGCACCGTCTCCTTGTCATTCCGCCCCCGTGTCAAGCACGGGGTGACATTACTTGATGCGGAATCCAAAGTCTAAATTTCAGCAGATTTAATAGGAATTTTAGATGGCACATACATAATTTCTTCCGGAATTTTTCGCTCTATACAATCTTTCATCTGCTTTTTTTATAAGTTCTTCAATGGTTTCACTTCTGTTTTGTTCCGAAAAACTTGATATGCCGGCTGATATTGTTATTTTAATCTCAATATTTCTAAAATTAAATGTAGTTTCCGAAACCTTTTTTCTGACATCTTCTATTTTTTGGCATGCTGGTTCAATATCTGTGTTGTTGAGTGTGCATAAAAACTCCTCGCCCCCATAGCGCATAATGACGTCCTCAATTCTGAAATTATCTTTCAATATTTTGGCAAATGAAGAGAGGATATAGTCGCCCGCCTGATGGCCATATGTGTCGTTAACATTCTTAAAGTGGTCTATATCGAACATAATAAGACATAAACAGTTATTCGATCTTTTAGTGCGTTCATACTCCTCTTGAAGCCGTTTCATTCCGAATCGCCTATTGTATAAACCGGTAAGCTCGTCAAAGGCAGCTATATCTTGTATTTTTTCATAAGAGAGGGCATTTTGGTAAGCGAGACTGTAGTTATTCAGAAGAATATATTTTATTAAATCTCTTTTTTCTTTGGATATATATGTGTCGAAGTACAAAACAAATAGACCTATGCCCATATTGCTGTATTGTATAGGAAAATAGATCACTTCAGTAGGTTTTATGGTTCCGGTTCCAAATTCGATAACTTCAACCTTATAATCTCGTAATGAAATCAACCTACCTTCTTCTATTATGTCTTTTAAAGACTGGATTTTGCTGTTGCTGAGTGATATATGCACCCCTTTTGCATATCCTATTTTAAGTTCATCATTTTTGTTTAAATGGTATATTTCCGCAGCTATTGCACCTGTTACAGAGCATATAAAATCTACGGTATTTTTGTCCAGATCATCTATTTTCAGAGATCTATTTAGTATGGAAAAAAATTTGTCCGTTTGGTCATGGCGCCAGAAAAGCGATCTTATAATATACAGAAGGGAGTTATATCTTTTTGCTATCTTGCCCAATACATCGTTAGACTCAAGATTAACATAACAATCCTTGCATCCATTTATATTTTCTATATTGCCTTTTTGATAATCTAATATATTCTCTGCTATGTCGTTGATTTTGTTTGAGAGCCTGTTGATTGCGCTGATAATAGAAATCCTAACTACTAAAAAAGACATCAACCCCACAAATATACCTGAGACAAGACATATTGAAATGTAAGTAAAACTGTATACGCGCTCAGCGTCTATGCCGAGCAGATATATAGAAATAGGTAAAAACACTATCCCCATTATAATGCCTGACAAAATCATATATAATGCGCTTTTTACAACTATACTTTTTAAGAAAATCTTGAACATTAAATTTTCCTTCTTCGAATACACTTAATCTGAAGTATTATATTAAGTTTATTGTCTTTGTCAAATAAAAAAGTTACTAATGTAAGCTATAAGCTAATGAATATAACATTATATGTTGTATGAAAATATAAAGATGTTTTTATGTTTTTACCCAAATAGGAAAATCCATTATAAAATCATTAAGATATGTAAGTGCTTTACATAGTAAGTTTATTATGTTATTATAATTTTCGTATATTTTGATAGAGTATTAGGAGGTGTTGTTTATGGCTACTTTAGAGGTTAATGGTAAATCTATTCCGGTTGATGAGGATGGATATTTAAAAGACCTTTCAGACTGGAATGAAGATGTAGCAGAGGTTATTGCCAAACAGGAGGGTATTTAAACCTTAACTGACCGTCATTTTGCTGTGATTAAAGTTATGCAGCAGACATTCAAAGAAACGGGAACCGGACCATCAATGAGAAAGCTTTCAAAAGCAAGCGGAATTCCCACAAAAGAACTATATGAACTTTTCCCAAAAGGTCCAGCAAAAAAAGCAGCTAAGATTGCCGGCATACCTAAACCTACCGGCTGTGTTTAAAAAATAAGGAGGCATTTAATGGCACAGGAAAACACGTATGAACCTATAAAAAAGGTATCTATAATAATATCAAAAAATTCGCTTGAAGGTGTCTATCCGGGATTAATTTTGGCAAATGGCGCATTAATGGAAGGTATGGATGCAACATTGTTTTTAACACTCTTTGGCCTTGATTTAGTGACAAAAGACAAAATGGATAATCTGCAAGTTGAGGATGTTAAGAATTTTATGTCGCGTATGCCGGCACCTGCTGGTCCTATGCCTGAAAATATTAATGCATTTGTAACTGAAAAAATAAAAGAGCAGTTCGAATCTATGGATATTCCTCCGGTTGGTGAATTCTTGGAGATGATTCATGACGGCGGCGGTAAAATATATGCATGTAAAGCGATGGCGGATATGTTCCATCTTACCAAAGATGATTTTTGCGACGAGGTTTATGATATAATATCTGTCGGTGAAATGTATGAAGCCTCAGCCGGCGCGCAGATTATATATACTTAAAAATGTAAAATCTGTTTTTTAAATTTGATGAAGAGTATTTGAATAATTTTTACACTCTGTTTTAACCTCAGGTTTATATTCAATCAATGAACCTGAGGTATTTTATCCAATAAACATTATACAAATATAAGATATGAAGATGTTAAGAAGCCTCGTATATTGCAAGTTTCATTAAATTTTGAAATTGTACGATTATAAAGCATCACTTTTTTCGTTTTTATTTGGATGTATTAGACTATTGTAAATTAATAGGTAAAAGTCTATTTTGTATTTGTAGTGAAAAAATTGGAGGTAAATATGAATAACAAGAAGTATATTCAATTTGGCATAAGCAAAGAGGAAGTTTTAAAAATTATAAAGAGTGATGAAGAGGCTTCGGTTTATTTAAATAATATTCTCAAAAAATATAAGCAAGCGTTTGATAAATTTTTGGATGAACTTGAAGTGTTGAATATAAACAGCAGGGTGTTAGAGCTTCTTTCCAAGGAAGATGACCCGATGCAAGCTATGAGAAATGCTTATATTGACATAATAATTCATAGACTAAGGCAAATTAACTGTTTTGGTAACCCTACAGACAAATATGTGAATGATGTATTTAATAAAAGAAATAAGGAAAATTTGGACAAGATTTTAAAGAACTTTAATAAGATTAGCAACAACTTAAATGAGATATTAGATGCAAACAGAGAAGCAATAAGAAAATCTATTGCAGAGGCTGAGGCCGCATTCA
>CAJXLZ010000002.1 GCA_913056505.1 uncultured Desulfurellaceae bacterium | reverse complement strand
GTAATTGTTTATCCAAAAATAATAAATGAAAGTTGAAAAAATGTATGTGAATTGAAAATTAGTTGAAATTCATGATTTTGAGATTTAGATAATAATATTTCTTTAATAAATACATGAGATCATCAATTAATAAATGATGTTGACACTATATATGTTAAAAATACAAACTTAATTTGAAGTTGAAGTACTGTTTGGATTGATTGAGATATTTCTTCAGATTTATTAAATTCAAAAGATTTAAAATATAGATATAAATTAAATTGAATAAATAATAATTTTAATTATACAGGTCAAACATACATATACCTAGCCTTCGCAGAATCCCCCTTCGTAAATTCTAATGGTATTCCAACAAATGCAAGGTAACAAAATTAATTAGTTTGATCTATAAGCTGAAGGAACACATAGAGGGTTCGGTAGATATTTTAAATTATGCTGCGCTGGATTATAAGTATCATCAAACTACATCAAAAAGGAATAAATTTGTTGATATAAAATTTATTGATGGACATAGGGCTCGTGTATCTATCAATAAAAATGGTGAGAGGAAACATTATTCTGTAGATTCAAAGTATAGTATATTTTCACCGGTATCTTTATATATTTTGTTTATGAATAACGATGCAAAAATTGAGAAAGAGTATTATAGATATGTTATTGTAGGCCATAGCCTTTATAGAGTAGATATAAAAAATTTAGGTCAAACCACAATTAATTTGGATAAGCTGAAAAGAAAAAAGGGTTTAAAGAGGGTTATAAAGATAGAATTTACATTTAATAAACTAAATAAAAACGGTACATTAAAAAAGAATAATAAGGTTAAAAAATTGGACGTATGGATAAGCTGCAGCGATCCTAAAATACCTGTTTTGATTGAATCTCAGCATATACTGGGCGTGTTCAGCGCAAGACTTCAATCTATAACATTTTAGTGATGTTTTTTGAAAAAACACGATATATTTAGGATTTAAGTGATTTTATAATAAAAAACTTGACAATATGCACATAAGATGTAACTTTGTATTTAGTGTTTTTCATTTAGTGGCAAATTTGAATAGAAAAAGGGGTTGCATCTATGGAAGAGAGAAAAGAAATATATAATGATTTGCGTGTTAATGCCGCAGAGCTTGATAAGCTGTTATCATCTAAAGATATGGAGTTGGCGGATGTTGCTTTGCTTATGAAGCAAAGAGATAAGATTTTTACACGGCTTACGCAGATTCATGATGAAAACGGTGTGCTGAAAGAAGAGAAAGAGCTCTTGGAAAATGCCCTGAGTGATAATACCAAACTTTATGATAAAATAACGGAAAAAAAGGCAGCATTAAAAAAGGAGTTTAAAAAGAAAGAGAGTGAAGCAAAAAAGATATCTGAATATGCAAAACGTTAGATTTTTGGGAGGTAAATTATGCTGATGAGAGAAAATTGTGCATTGATGGTTGTTGATATGCAGGAAAAATTAACTAATGTTATGATAAATCTTGAAAATACGGCAAAAAATATAAGACTGCTCATTGAAGCTGCTAATGAGTTTGCCATACCAATGATTTATACAGAACAATATCCGAAAGGATTGGGTGATACAATTGAGCCTCTTAAATCCTTGCTTAACAATTATAAGGCAAAACGTTTTGATAAAATGACATTTTCTGCCCTCAATATTCCTGAAATTAAAAATGAGATAGAATCTCTTAATAAAAAGACGATAGTTCTCTCAGGCATTGAATCGCATATCTGTGTTTTATCTACGGCTATAGACTTGAAAGAGTCAGGATATAATGTCGTGGTTGCAAGCGATGCTGTTACGTCGAGGGAAAAAGAATTTTATGACAGTGCTGTTGCTTTTTACAACGGATACGGCATACCGTGTATTCCTGCAGAAACCTTAGTTTTCTATTGGATAGGAACAGCGGGCACGGCTTCTTTTAAGAAGTTGCAGAAGATTATTTTGGGTAAGGCATAAAATTATTTTACGTTTGTTATATCTATCCTAAATCTATTTTGCTTTGATATGAGAATTAACGATACGGGTATCTTTATGTCGTTTATATTTTTACAGCGCAAAATTACAACATTTGCACTTTCGTTGTTTTGACAGAGCGTGCTAAAGTTATGTGTTAAATAAACTATAAGCTTTTTATAAGAAGACAAATTTTCACCGTTTATTATAATGTTTTTATATATCTTATTTGTATTATAATCTTTTAAGATTACTTTTTCTTTGTTAACATATATTCCATATACGGAAAATCCGAGTGTGTTAACTATATCTATACGTGATCTATCTTTTGATATACTAAAAAATCCCTCAAAGGCAGTATCCTTAAAATGTGCTTTAAATGTGCCTGTTATAGTACTAGGTGCTTTGATTGCCTTGAATGTTGTGCACGAAGTTAAATTAATTATGATTAGAAAAAAAATCAGATATTTTATCTTGAATCTCATCTTTTTTTATTGCCTCCATTGATATATTAGGCAGCGAACTCAAGAAAAGTTTACCGTATGATTTATTTACTATGCGCGGGTCGGATACTAAAATAACCCCTCTGTCACATTTGCTTCTTATTAGTCTTCCAAAACCCTGTCTGAACTTCAACACTGCTTTTGGCAGTGCATATTCTAAAAAACTGTTCTGTCCCATATCCTTTATTATATTGTATTTTGCCTTTTCTATTGGCGTATTCGGAACATCAAAGGGTAGTCTTGTTATAATAACCAACGATAAATAATCGCCCTTTACATCTATACCTTCCCAGAAACTGCTCGTTCCGAATAGGACGCTTTTGTGCTGTTTAAAATTTTTAAGCATCTCAAAATTGTCAAATTCCCCCTGTTTGAGTGTTTGGAAGCCAAGATTTTCTAAATCGTATTTTGTTAAATCGTATAATCTATTTAACATATTGTAGGATGTGAATAGTATTAGCATACCCCGATTGCCGCTTAAGCCTTTTGCTGAGCGTGTTATATTCTCTGATAGATCGTTTAAGTATTGTATGCTGTCGGGTGCGTGATTATCCCTAACGCTTAGCAGTTTAGCGTTCTTTCTATAATTAAAGCTGCTTTTATATATAAAGTCTTTTGAGGTTTCTATACCTATATTGTGCTTTAGAAATGTAAAATCTGCATTTACAGACATTGTTGCAGAGGTAAAAATGGCGCTTTTGACATTTGCATATACGCTGTTTTGCAGCGCTCCTGCAATGTTTATAGGTGTTATATTTATGTGTATGCTATCTTTTGTATATTTTATCCACCTTACATTTTCTTGTGTATCTACAAGAATTTCATCTAAAATAAGGGCATTTTCGTCACATTCTTCAACTATTGACATTATTTCTACTGTATTTTCACTATTTTTTATTTTATTTTTCACATTTTTAACGGATAATACAATATCTGTCAGACAATCCTTTATTTGAATAATATCGTCTTTTATAATCTCTTTAACACTGTTTGTGAGTGATATCTCCTTTTCCGCACCATTCTTAAATAATTTTGTTTTTATCTGTTCGAATGATTTTTTGATTTTTGATTTTGAATGTGAGATGGTAGATTTTAGTGTATCCTGAATCTCGTTTTCTAATTGGACAATAAGCCCGGTGTCTTTTTTATTTTTGCGAGCATATAATTTTTCTATTAATTTAAGTATGCCTTTTGAATATACAGTTTGAGTGAAGTAATTGGTGGCGCTTTTTTCTATATTATGTGCTTCATCAAAGATAATGGCATCATATTCAGGCAGGACTTCGGCGTCTTTCATAGCGGCATCTGAAAAAACCATATGATGATTTGCTATTATTAAGTTGGCGTTGTTGAGTTTCTGTTTGGCTTTATAATAAAAGCAGCCCTTCTTAAAGTATTTGCATTTTGAATGTATGCATGTGCGTGTTGTGCTGCATATGCTGTCCCACATAGGATATATAGATTTGGCAATTGCGCGTGGTATGTCAGACTTCAATCCTGTTTTTGTTGTATTTGCAAATTCTTTTAGAGATTCATATGTTCCATCCTTGAACAAAAATATGTTTCCCTTTGCAAATAAGCCGTCAACCCTTCTTCTGCATAGATAGTTGTTTCTGCCCAATGCCAATTGTGCATTGAATTTGATTATATTTTTAAGCAAAGGCAAGTCTTTGTATATGAGCTGCCTCTGCAGGTTGATAGTGTTTGTTGTTACAACAACCTTTGTTTTGTTTTGTTTTGAATAAATTATAGCGGGCACAAGATAAGCTAAGCTTTTACCAACGCCGGTTTCTGCCTCAAAGATACCAAATGTTTTCTCATTCAATACGTTTTCAACATCTTTAGCCATCTGAATTTGCGATTCTCTATTCTCAAAATTTTCCATAGATTGTTTTAATTTTCCAAATATACTATTGCACGATAGGTCTATTTTCGGACTGGAAATTATTCTGACATCATAATTATTATTTATATAAATCAGATAACCTATCAAGTGCCGGTAATTATAGGCTATATCAAACGCGTTTGTATCATCTATATCATATATAAGAACATTGCCTTCTATTGAATTTTCATCTATTTTTTCTTTGATTATTATTGTATCGTTGGATATATCTGCAGAAAAAATAGATGGGATTGGTGAGCTTTTTACTACATTAAGGGATTGATTGTCTAAATACATTATTTTTCAAAAGCAATAGGATAATCACCCGTAAAGCATGAGAAACAATATCCTTTATCGCCGACAACCTTTTTTAATCCCTCAAGCGATAAATAAGCAAGGGAATCGGCTGTTGAATATTTTCTTATCTCTTCCTGAGTATGCGAAGATGCTATAAGTTCCTTTTTTGTAGGCGTATCAATGCCGTAAAAGCAAGGACTTACAACGGGTGGAGAAGCAATTCTTATGTGCACCTCTTTAGCTCCGGCATTTCTTAACATTTTCACAATCCTTCTGCTTGTTGTTCCCCTAACAAGAGAATCATCAATTACAACAACGCGTTTGTCTTTTAACACACCTTTTTCCGGGTTGAATTTTAATTTAACACCCAAATTTCTTATGGATTGTGAAGGTTCTATAAATGTTCTTCCTACATAATGGTTTCTTATAAGTCCAAAATCCAAAGGTATGTGCGTAGTGTTTGAATAACCTAGTGCGGCAGGCACACCCGAATCGGGTACGGGGACAACTATGTCTGCATCTACGGGTGATTCCGATGCTAAAATTTCACCTGTACGTTTTCTAACACCGTATACATCTTTATCCCATAAATATGAATCAGGTCTTGCAAAATATATATATTCAAAGACGCATCTATGTTCATCTATCTGTTCAAAAGGATTGTAAGATGATATGCCGTCCTTATTAACGACAACTATTTCCCCGGGTTTTATATCTCGTATGAATTTAGCTCCTATTAAATCGAATGCGCAACTCTCGCTTGCAAACACTATTGCGCCATTGTTCAATTTTCCCATAGAAAGCGGCCTGAATCCCCAAGGGTCACGTATGGCGTATAACTCATTTTCTCTCATAATAATTAGGGAAAATGCACCTTTAATTATCTTGAGGGCATCCACTAACCTATCCATAAAATTTGAAAACCTACTTTTTGCAATTAAGTGTATAATTATTTCAGTATCGCTGCTTGAGTTAAATATCGCTCCCTCTTCTACAAGCTTTTTTTTAATCTTATACGCATTTATTAGATTTCCGTTGTGAGCTATGGCTATCTTACCCAAGCCGTATTGAGCGGTTATAGGCTGGATATTGGAGGTAGAATCATCTCCATATGTTGAGTATCTGTTATGTCCCACGGCTATTTTCCCTTTTAACG
The DNA here is from genome assembly GCA_913056505.1 of uncultured Desulfurellaceae bacterium. GTDB lineage: Bacteria > Campylobacterota_A > Desulfurellia > Desulfurellales > Hippeaceae > CAJXLZ01. Next base: position 18,680 of record CAJXLZ010000002.1, on the reverse strand, counting down.
AGGCAATAATTTTCTCATCACCTAAAACATCGTGAACCAAGCCAAAACCTTTTTGCTCATAAAATATACCATCTTCGGAAGATACTATGCCAGCAGACTCCTGCCCTCTGTGCTGGAGAGCATGGAGTCCCAAGTATACATAATTTGCAGCCTCTTCTTTGTTATAAATGCCACATACGCCGCAATATTCTTTTAATTTCATTTTAATCCTAAAACATCTTGCATACTGTATAAACCGTGAACCTGTTTTATGACCCATTTTGCAGCACGCAGAGCACCGAGTGCAAAGGCATTCCTTGATGAGGCTCTATGTGTAATCTCAAGTCTTTCGCCTGTACCTGCAAAGATTACAGTATGATCGCCCACAACATCACCGCCGCGCAGGCTCATTATTCCTATTTCACCGTTTTTTCTTTCTCCTATTAAGCCTTCTCTTCCATATATGGCTGCATCGGATAATTTCTCATTTAGACCTTCTGCTGCATACTCACCCAATTTTAAGGCTGTGCCACTTGGTGCATCCTTTTTTAACCTGTGATGCATCTCAACTATCTCAATGTCATACTTTTCGCCCAATGTATGCGCCACATTTTTTACAAGATTAAACATTACATTAACGCCCAAACTCATATTAGGCGCCATCACTATAGGTGTTAATGCCGATAATTTTTTTATTTCACTAATCTGCTCATCATTTAGGCCTGTTGTGCCTATTACCATGGATTTTTCATGATCTGCGGCTATGCGCGCATGTTTGAGCGTTGCTTCAGGAGAAGAAAATTCTATAACAATTTCTGTTTTTTCTATTATATCCTCAAGATTTGACACGATTTTGGCATTTTTATTCCCTTTTCCTAATAATTCGCCTATATCCGCTCCCACAAATGGACTATTTTCAGCTTCAACTCCGCCGACAATATCAAAATTTCCATCTTGATATGCCAAATCTGCAATTCGTCTGCCCATCCTGCCTGCCGCACCGTCAACAATAACTCTTATCATAGTTAGCTCCTATATCAAATTCATATTTTTTAATAAATTTTTTAATTTTTCCTTATTATCTTCGCCCATTCTGCACAACGGCAGTCTGAATTCCTCATCAATAAGACCCATTAAATGAACAGCGGTTTTTACGGGTATAGGATTGGTTTCATAGAACATTGCTTGATGCAGAGGAAACAGCTTATGGTGAAGCTCTTTTGCCCTTGTGAAATTAGATGCGTAAATGGCATCGTATTGCTCTGCAATAAGATCAGGAGCTACATTTGCAGTAACGGATATTACGCCTGTTGCACCGATCGACATCATAGGCAAAGTCAAAAAATCGTCGCCGCTTATTACATTAAAGCCCTCTTTTTTATTCTCTATAATTTCCGATACCTGATTTAGTGATCCGCTAGCCTCTTTAATGCCTACTATGTTGTCAATTTCTGATAATCTAACTACTGTTTTTGGTAATATATTGACACTTGTTCTGCCTGGTACATTGTATAGTACAACTGCTATATCAACATTCTCAGCTACGGTTTTGTAGTGCTCGTAAAGTCCTTCTTGCGTTGGTTTATTGTAATAAGGAGCAACGCTCAAAATGGCATCTGCACCTGCGTTTTTAGCAATATTGGCAAGCTCGATAACTTTTTTTGTATTATTGGTTCCTGCTCCGGCCAGTACTGGAACCCTGCCTTTACACACATCTGCTGTTATACCTATAACATTTTCATACTCATCCAATGCGAGAGTAGCTGCTTCACCTGTTGTGCCACACGGAACAATACAATCTATACCGCCGTCAATTTGCCTTTTAATAAGATTTCTAAATTTTGTCTCATCAACTTTTCCATTAGAAAATGGTGTGACAATAGCAACCATTGCACCTTTTAATTCAAACATATCCCCCTCCTTTTAATAACTCCAAGCTTCTTCTGTCATAGTGCCAATATATGAAAGTTTTGCATCACCCTCTAAAAATACCTTTTCCACTTTACTATCTTTTATGTCTGCATAGACCTTTAATATGTTGTTGCTTTTAGTCTGCACAGATACTGTAGTGTTTGTATATCCCTTTAATGCAGCAACGAGTGCCGCTGCCGTCGATCCCGTTCCACAGGCAAGCGTTTCATCTTCAACGCCGCGTTCATAGGTTCTTATTTTTATTGTATCTTTGTCAATGATTTGCGCAAAATTTACATTTGTTCCAGCCGGCTTAAAATCATTATGATACCTCACCTTTGCCCCTATATTTTTTATATCGATGCTATCAACATCATCCACAAAAAATACAACATGCGGTACGCCTGTATTTATGAAACTTCCTTTCAAATCAACATCGGATAAATTCACTATTTCTTTATAATCTTTTGGCGTGGTTAATTGAACTTTTACTGTATCCTTTCCAGTAATATCTGCATGAATAGCACCGGCAAGTGTGACAAAATTCATACTTAGAGGCGCGATTTGGTTTAAATATGCAAATCTGGCAGCACATCTGGAACCGTTGCCGCACATCTCAACCTCACCGCCGTCATTATTGAAGAATTTCCATCTAAAATCATACTTTTCATCATTTTCTATTAGAATTAACCCATCCGCGCCTACCGATACGCCCCGGGCACACGTTTTCTGAACAAAATTTTCCACAGGTAGTTTTCCTATTTCCTTTGCCACAATATTTTCTCTGTTATCTATGATAATAAAGTCATTTCCACTGCCGTTCATCTTAAAAAATGGTATTTTTCTCATATTAATTCACCACTGATTAAATCTTCACATGTTTCTCTTTTTCTTATAATGGTGTAGCTATTGTCATCAACCAATATTTCAGACGCTTTAGGCTTTGAATTGTAGTTGCTTGCCATACTGAAACCGTAGGCTCCCGTACTAAATACACTCAGTAGCCCCCCGTTGTCAATATTTTCTATTTCATAGTCTCTTGCAAAAAAATCACCTGTTTCACATATCGGTCCCACAATATCACATTTGATTTTTGGTCTGCCGGATTGCATAACGGGTTTGATTTTATGGTATGCTTGATAGAGCGATGGCCTTAAAAGATCGTTCATGCCCGCATCTATTATAATAAAATTCTTTTCACCGTTTTTTTTGTGGTATAGGATTTTTGTAACAAGTATACCGCCGTTGCCCGTAAGAAATCTTCCCGGTTCGCACACTATCACAGCATCTTTAAAATCACTAAATGCACGCTCAACATTTTTTGCATATTCTTTAACATCGGGCGGATTATCCTCATCGGAGTAGACAATACCCAATCCTCCTCCTACATCAACAGCCCTAAAGTTAATGTTTTTATCCCTTAAATGTTTCATTAGATCGGCTACTTTAGCGCTTGCATCTGCAATGGGCGAAATATCGGTTAATTGGCTGCCTATATGGAATTGGATACCGTAAATTTCAATATTTTTCATCTCTTTTGCCTTGAGATAAACCTCGAATGCCTCATCATACGGTATACCAAACTTATTTTTTTTCAATCCCGTCGAGATATAGGGGTGTGTTTTAGGGTCAACATCTGGATTTACCCTCAATGCGATACGGGCTTTTTTACCCAATCGTGCCGCAGTTTCATTGATTGCAAGAAGCTCGTCATACGATTCCGCATTTATCATTAAAATATTGTTTTCCAATGCATATTCTATTTCATTTACTGTTTTAGCAACGCCGGAAAACACAACTTTTTGAGGATCAACACCGGCTTTTTTTGCCCTGAAGAGCTCACATTTAGACACTATATCTGCGCCTGCTCCCAATGCTGAGAATAACTTGATTATATTTAAATTGCTGTTTGATTTGATGGCAAACGATATGATGTGTTTTCTTGAAAATGCCCCGTCTAATTTTTTAAATTGATTCTGCATATGATTTTTTGAGTATATGTACACAGGTGTTCCCTCTTTTTCTGCAATCTCTTTTACATTTAAAGATTCTGCAAATAATTGTCCTGATTTGAAATTAAATCCCATTTAAACCTCCCGCAATATTTTATTTAAATAGGTGATAAAGTGCATAACCTCTACATTGCTATGAGCCACTTTCAATCCCCCTGAGATTTGCATTATACAACCCGGGCACGCAGTAATCAACATTTGCAAATGGGCACTTTTTATATTGTGAATTTTTCTTTCGAGCAGTTTATGCGCAATATCTTGATGTATCATAGAGTATGAGCCTGCAAAACCGCAGCATCTGTCCGATTCTGACAGTTCTGTGAAATTTGGTTCGTTCTGTTTCAGAAATTCTTCAAGTTTTTTCGAGACACCTAAACCTCTTTTTAGATGGCACGGATGGTGGTAGCTCAATGTTCCGCCCATATATTTGATTTGTACATTATTGGTCTTGATTTTATCTATAAAAAAATCTGAAGCGCACATAACCTTTTCTGATAGCTCTATTGATTTATTGTTGTTAAGCAAAGACGGATAATCCCTTTTTATCATATGTGCGCAATGCGGATCTAAAAACAGTATTTTATCACAATTCAACGATGAGAGATAATCTACATTTATATGTGCAGCTTTTTTAGCTGATTGTTTTTCACCGTTATACCACGCCGGTGCGCCACAACAGCTCTTCTGTTTTATTATGTTTAGCTTTATACCTAATTTATCAGCAACAGAGAGTGCATCCATTCCAATATTTTCATAGAAAAAATTTACAGAACAACCCGCAAACAGACATATTTTACCATTCTTTCCCGTTTTAATAACATCAAATGAATATTCATTCAGTTTAGGCAGCGGCCTGTATTCAATGCCGAGATAGCTGTCAATAGGTTTAATGTGAGTTTTAAATTCTCCTTTAAATAGGAAATGCGATATATAGAGACCTATCCTCAAGAATTTATATCTGTTTTCCAGATGGTTTATAATTAGCCCCTTGATACCATTTGTTCTTTTTGTGTTGACTGCCTTTATTTCCAAAATAAGGGATTGCAGATTAATCTTGCTTGAACATATCTCATCACACGCCATGCAGCCGGTGCATAAATTGGCGTACTCTCTTATATTTGGTGTATCCGATAAAAAATGGGACATTAATATGCCGATCGGACCTGCATAAATCTTTCCCCTGAAAAAAGCACCGCCGACCGTGGTATATACAGGGCATGCATTTTGGCAGGCACCGCAGTGTATGCACTTGAGTATGTTTTTAAAGGTTTCATCTTGCGAAAGCTTAATCCTATTGTTGTCTATTAAAATTATATGAAACTCACCGAATGGCTTTTTTATCACATCGATAAAGCTGGTTGTGAGTTGTCCTGTTGCGGCGGGCGGAAGCAGCTCTAAGATTGTAAAGGCATCTTTTGTTTTTGAAACAATTTTATCCACGCTGATTACACATATTGTAAGATCTTGTCTTATTACATTTTGAATATTTCCCTCATTACTTACAATAAATATATTTTGGTCTTCCAAGCTGACGGCATTTGCTCCGAATATACCGCACTGGGCGTTGCTGAAATGTTTACGTATCTGTTCCTTGGCAAAATCAACAAGACTTTTAGGGTCATCAGAAAGGTTTGCGCTGAATTTATTATTAAGCAACGCTGCGATTTTTTCTTTGGATAGGTGTATGGCAGGAGCTGTCATGTGCGTCGGGCGCTCACCATTTATCTGCACGAGCCATTCGCCCAGATCGGTTTCTACTACTTTATATCCCTTATTGATAAGAAATTCATCTAAACCGATCTCTTCTGTTGTGAGTGATTTAGATTTAACTATGCTCTTAATATCCTTTTGTTCCAAAATTTCACAAATTGCTTCTCTGGCTTGAACACTATCTTTGCTAAACCGAACATCTATACCTTTTTTAGTAAATATTTTAATGAAAGAATCTATATTTTTATCTACTTGAGATATAGATTTTTCCTTAATTGATGAAACGGCATTTTTTAGTTCATTAAAATCTACTATATTTTCTACCTGCTTCCTTTTTGAAAAGTAGTTTGTTTCAAGTCGTTCTAACGCTTTTGCCAAGAATTTATCTTTTGTATAATATTTTTCATTTTTCATAATTTTCATACCCTAAATCAATATATCAAATATAAGATTTAGTGTAAATACATAAGCATAAACTTTAAGTTAATTGGATTATATAAAAAATAAAGAATAGGTTAAAAAATATTTGACACGCCACTTTAAAAGTGATAAATATTAGACAGCTGTTTTTGAGATTAATTTTTGTTCATCAACTGCGTTTTGCTCTTCAGCAGGGCTTTTGGTGATAAATGGGTATTAAATTTTGTTTTAAGGAGGGTTTTTGTTATGGCTCTAAAGGATGTATTGGCAAAGAAGATTGATGAGTTTAGGCCAAGGGTTGTCAAACTATTGAAAGAGTATGGCGACACCAAGGTAGATGAGGTCACTATCAAACAGATGTATGGCGGAATGAGGGGCATAAAATGTTTAGTAACAGACATTTCTTACCTTGATCCACAGGAAGGAATCAGGTTCCGTGGCTACACGATTCCAGAGGTTTTGGAGAAGTTGCCAAAACCTGCAGGAAAAGAGGAACCTTATGATGAAGGCCAGTTCTATCTGCTCTTAACCGGCGATATACCAACAGAAGAAGATGTTGCCGATGTACAAGCAGAGTTTTCAAAAAGATATGAACTCCCTCAGTATGTAATTGATATTTTAAGATCATTACCAAGGGATACTCACCCAATGTCTATGTTTTCAGCGGCAGTAGTTGCTATGCAGAGAGAATCTAAATTCTTTAAGACTTATGATGAAGGCAAATTAGACAAGATGACAGCCTGGGAGCCTATGTATGAGGATGTTCTGGATCTTTTGCCCAAGATGGCTACTATCGGTGCTTATATCTACAGAATGAAATATAAAAATGATACGCCTATTGCTCCAGATCCGAAATTGGATTATGGTTCAAACTTTGCACATATGATGGGTATTGATGAGCCTTACGATGATGTAGCAAGGTTATACTTCCTATTGCATTCTGATCATGAGAGTGGGAATGTTTCTGCCCATACTGGTCACCTTGTTGCAAGCGGATTGGCTGATATCTATTATGCAGTTTCTGCTATGATAGATGGCTTGGCTGGTCCATTGCACGGTTTGGCAAATCAGGAGACATTGAAATGGATACAGGGAATGATGAAGGACTTGAATTATCAGGAACCAACAAGAGAAGTGTTAGCTAAATACGCTAAGGACTTGTTGGCTAGAGGTCAGGTTATACCTGGATATGGACACGCAGTTTTGAGACAAACAGATCCAAGATATATGGCCCAGAGAGAATTTGCTTTGAAACATATGCCTGACGATTTGACATTCAAGTATGTAAGTGGATTATTTGAGGTTGTTCCGGACATTTTGAAAGCGGCGGGTAAAGCGAAGAACCCATGGCCTAATGTTGATGCACACTCCGGTTGTATCCAGTGGCACTATGGTGTTCAGGAATATGACTTCTATACATGCCTGTTTAGTATCGGTAGAGCATTCGGTGTAACTAGCAATATTATATGGGATAGAGCTGTAGGTCAGGCAATTGAAAGACCGAAATCTCTTACAACAGATATGCTGGAGGAAATTGCAGGTATTAAATAATTATATTTTAACCTTGCTGCTAATTGGCAATTTTAAAAGGGAGGGCTTATATAAGTCCTCCCTTTTTTATTGTGTTTTATGGAATATTTAGATAATCTTGTAAAAGATAGCTGTATTCTCTGCCCGAGAGAGTGCAAAGTTAATAGAAATTTACATAACGGTTTGTGCAAAACCCGCAATAAACTTGAAATAGCAAGTTATAACCTGCACTTCGGTGAAGAACCACCGATAAGCGGAAAAAATGGAAGCGGTGCTATATTTTTTGCAGGATGTAACTTATCATGTGTATATTGCCAAAATTATCCCATAAGCCAATTAAAAAGCGCATATAGAACAATTTCTACAGAAGAGCTTGCGGATATTATGATTAAACTTCAAAAGCGTGGAGCTCATAACATTAATCTTGTTACGCCGACCCATTTCGTTCATTTGATATGCAGTGCTATAGAAATAGCGAAAGATAAAGGTTTATCTATACCAATAGTGTATAATACGAGCTCTTATGACAAAGAAGATATAATATACTATCTAAAAGATTATGTTGATATCTATCTTGCCGATTTGAAATATTCAGACAATAATTTAGCTAAAAGATTTTCGGGTGTTTCAAATTATGTTGAAACTGCTAAAAAAGCCATTATTGCTATGTTTAAAACAAAAGGCGATTTGATTGTTAATCGGGATGGTATAGCCCAAAGGGGTGTAATTATCAGGCATCTTGTTTTGCCCAAATCTATAGATAACACAAAAAATGTTTTAAAGTGGATACATACAAATTTTCCCAATGCTTGCTTATCATTGATGAGCCAATATTTTCCTGCTTATAAAGCTGAAAAATTTAATGATATTAAATCAAGATTAAACAAAAAAGAGTGGTCTACTGTTCTTGATATGCTTGATAATTTGCACATTTCTAATGGTTTTATACAGGAGGCTTACTGAAAATTATCTTGCAATTTAATCGAATATTTATATAATATTAAAAATTAATTATTATTTAGGTGGATGTTGTCTATGTTGAGAACTTTCAAAGTGTTGGCATTGATTATATATAATGATGAAAGAAAAGTAGCTACAACTAATTTGGTGAGAGCAAAAGATAAAGAAGAGGCGAAGAAGAAAATTGAGAAAAAATATATGAACAATCCCGGCGCATGCGAGATAATCATAAATGACGAGAGAGATATAATTAGGTTGATATAAATATATTGGAGGCTAATAATGGGGAAAATTATAGGTTATATTCAGGCAGAATCCGAAGGTGACCGAATTATGCAAAAAGCAACTATAGATAGTTATGCAAAAAATAAATTTAATGTTAGTGATGTTGAATACGTAGTTGAAGAAGTAAGCAGTTATATAAGCTGGAAAAATAGAATCTTATCAAAGGAAGTTTTGCCTAATATGGAAGAAGGGGATGTTTTATTAGTTCACAATGCGGGAAGATTGGGAAATTCTTCAGCGGAAGTAAATTTGCTGCTTATGTATTTTGCCGATAAAGGTGTGGATGTGTATGAAGCAAAAACTGGAGCGAAAATTGCATATTGATTTAATAAACGATCAGATATATTAATATTTATCTTACTGCAACGGTTTTTGTGATATTTTTGCCTTCAACAATGATCTTTCTGCCATTCCGTGCTTTTATTCTGTCATTCCGCATTTAATGCGGAATCCAAAGTTTAAAGTCTGGATTCCCGCTTACGCGGGAATGACAAGTGAAAACGTTGGTATGATAAAAAAAAGTGCAGGGCGATATTCCCTTTATTGATATTCCGCACTGTCCTCTTGTCATTCCGTGCTTGACACGGAATCTGGAGCATGGAATCTCAAGTCTGGATTCCCGCGTTCGCGGGAATGACAAGAAGAATCGTTGGGTGACAAGAAAAAATATAGGAATGACACTTTCTTTACTGTTGTTCCGTCACTCTTGTCATTCCGCACTGTCCTATTTCTGTCATTCCGTGCTTGACACGGAATCTGGAGTCTAAATCATGGATTCTGAGCTTTCGCGGGAATGACAGATGCAGTGGTGGGATGACATTATTTGACACAGAATATAGACTCTGGATTCCCGTTTTCACGGGAATGACAAGGAAGATTGCGGGAATGACATTTTCTCTATTGTTACCCCGTAGCATTCTGTCATTCCGCACTTGATGCGGAATCTAAACTCTGGATTCCCGCCTACGCGGGAATGACAAAGGAAAATATTTTCACGGGAATGACAAAAGAAAATGTTTTAGTGATATTGCATAATATATCTCATATATAATAAAAAATACAAAATTAGATAATAGAAAATATATTTGACAAATATGCTAAATATTGTATAATATGTTAACTAATGTATTACATTTAATTTATAATTTTTTAATAGGGGGTAGACATGCAAGACAGTCTAAAGAGGCTCAGGGAGTTAGAAGCCGAAGCTGAACTTGGCGGCGGACAAAAAAGAATAGAGAAGCAGCATGCGCAGGGAAAATTAACTGCAAGGGAAAGAATTAACCTGCTTCTTGATGAGGGAAGCTTTGTTGAATTTGACAAGTTTGTTGTGCACAGATGCCAAGATTTTGGTATGGAAAAAAATAAGATACTTGGAGATGGTGTTGTTACCGGCTATGGAACTATAAACGGAAGGCTTGTATATATATTCAGTCAGGATTTTACCGTTTTCGGCGGATCTTTATCCGGTGCATTTGCAAAAAAAGTATGTAAAATTATGGATCTGGCAACAAAAACCGGAGCTCCTGTTATAGGATTGAACGATTCAGGCGGCGCGCGAATTCAAGAAGGTGTTGAATCTCTCGCCGGTTATGCAGACATATTCTTAAGAAATGTTTTATCATCCGGTGTTGTTCCTCAGATTTCTGTGATTATGGGGCCAACAGCAGGCGGAGCGGTTTATTCTCCTGCAGTAACCGATTTTACAATTATGGTTAAAAATTCAAGTTTTATGTTTATTACGGGTCCGGATGTTATTGAAGCTGTTACTGGCGAGAAGATAACGAAAGAGGAACTCGGGGGTGCGGATGTTCATACAACAAAAACACAGGTTGCCCATTTTGCCGCGGAAAATGACGAGGATGCATTAATGATAGTAAAAGAGTTGATGCAGTTTATACCTCAAAATAATATGGAAGATCCTCCATATCAGCCAACGGAAGATCCGGCAGACAGAAGAGAAGAATCGATATATAGTATCATACCGTCAGATCCGAATAAGCCGTATAATATGAAAGATGTTATAGGAAAAGTTGTAGATGATAACTATTTTTTTGAAATACAGGAAAGCTATGCAAAGAATATAATAATAGGTTTTGCAAGACTGGGCGGAAGAAGTGTCGGTATAGTGGCAAACCAGCCCCAATTTTTCGCAGGGGCTTTGGATTACAAAGCGGCTATAAAGGGTGCACGTTTTGTTAGATTTTGTGATGCATTTAATATTCCTATTATTACATTTGAAGATCAGCCGGGATATATGCCGGGTGTTGCTCAGGAGCATGGTGGCGTTATCGTACATGGTGCAAAGCTGCTTTATGCATTTGCTGAGGCTACAGTGCCAAAAATTACGCTTATTACAAGAAAGGCTTATGGCGGAGCATACGATGTTTTGGGCTCAAAGCATTTCAGGGCAGATGTAAATTATGCATATCCAATATCTGAAATTGCTGTTATGGGACCGGATGGTGCAGTTAATATACTGTTCAGAAGAGAGATAGCAGAAGCCGAAAACCCTGTAGAAAAAAAGGCTGAGTTGGTAAAAATGTATAGAGATAAATTTGCTAATCCTTATGTTACCGCAAGTCTTGGCTATATAGATGAGATTATTGATCCTGCAGATACAAGATTGAAATTAATTCAAGCGTTGGAGTTAACAAGGAATAAGAGGGAATCCAATCCTCCAAAGAAACATGGGAATATCCCGCTATAAACAGGAGGCAAATAATGACTGAATATAGAAAATTTAAAAAAGTGCTGGTGGCTAATAGGGGTGAGATAGCTATAAGGGTCGCCAGGGCTTGTAAAGAAATGGGTATAAAAGTAGTCGCGGTGTACTCTGATGTTGATAGAAATGCACTGCATGTAAGATATGCGGACGAGGCTTATCACATAGGTGCTTCGCCTGCTGCCGAATCTTATCTTGATATTGATAAAATTATTAATGTGGCTGTGAAGTCTGGTTGTGATGCCATCCATCCGGGTTATGGTTTTTTGGCTGAAAATTCGGAATTTGTTAAAGCATGCGAGTCTAACAATATAACATTTATAGGACCTAACACCGAATCTATGTATATACTTGGCGATAAGACAAGGGCGCGTAAAAGAATGATGGAAGCCGGTGTTCCTGTTGTTCCGGGTATGAAAGATCCGGTCAAGGATCTTGATGATGCTCTTGCAAAGGCAGATGAGATAGGATACCCGATAATGTTTAAGGCATCTGCAGGCGGCGGCGGAAAGGGTATGAGGATTGTAAATAGTGCAGATGAGCTTAGTTCGTTATATGGCTTGGCAAAGGGCGAAGCTTTGAATGCCTTCGGGGACGATAGGATGTATATAGAAAAATATATAGAAAATCCGAGGCATGTGGAAATACAAGTAGCGCGCGATAAATATGGCAATGCCGTGCATCTATATGAAAGGGAATGTTCAATACAAAGAAGGCACCAAAAGGTTATAGAAGAATCTCCGTCTACGGCCATCAACGACGAAGTCAGGCATAAAATGGGCGAAGCTGCAATTAAAGCTGTTGCAGCAAGCAACTATGACAGCGTAGGTACAGTGGAATTTTTGGTTGATAAAAATATGGATTTTTATTTTCTTGAGGTTAACACAAGACTTCAGGTTGAGCACCCGGTTTCGGAAATGGTTACCGGCCTCGATATTGTAAAAATCCAAATAGGTATAGCAGAAGGAAAGCCTTTAACGCATAAGCAGGAAGAAATTCACCAAATAGGACATGCAATAGAATGCAGAATATATGCTGAGGATCCCGATAAGAACTTTATGCCGTCACCGGGATTGATATACGGGCTGAGATTTCCGGATGGGCCAGGTGTGAGAAACGACTGCGGCGTTTATGTTGGCGGAGAAGTTCCGATATACTACGATCCTATGGTTGCAAAATTGATTGTATGGGCAAAAGATAGAGAAGCCGCAATAGCAAGAATGAAGAGGGCATTAAGCGAATATGTGATAAAGGGTATTAAAACAACTATTCCATTTCATCAAAAGGTGCTTAGAAATGAGAATTTTCTAAAAGGCAATATCACTACGGATTTTGTTGATAAGGAAGTGCTTGCGGTGCCTCAGCCTAGAAAGGGTTCAAAAGAGGTGGCTATTGCAGCGGCATCCATAAAAGAGTTCTTAAGAGAAAAGGAAGCAAATAAAAAACTTGTCGAATTTGCTGAAACGTGCTCCGGCGGAAGTCCATGGAAATATGCAGGTAGAGAAGCTTCTCTATTTGGAACAAATTTCGGCGATATTTATAAATATTCAACATAAAGTAAGGAGTAGATTATGGCATATATAGCTAAATTAGATAATGTAGAATACCGAGTCGACGTAAATGAGATTGAAGCGAATAAGTTTGAAGTAATGATAGATGATAAGTCTTATATTGTTGATACTCAACTCACGGAAAGCAATGTATATTCACTTATTGTTAATGGTGAGTCCTTTGAGACAGATGTTGACTATGAAGACGGTGTATATAATGTTATAACAGAGGGCGATCTGTTTAAGATAGAGGTTATGGATGAGCTGAAGCTCAAGATGTTAGCAAGAAGAGGCGGCGGAGCTGCGGAAGGCAAACAGGTGATTAAATCTGAAATGCCGGGTACCATTATTGATGTGAAGGTAAAAGTAGGCGATGAGGTTAAGGAAGGTGATGTTTTGATTATCTTAGAGGCAATGAAAATGCAGAATGAGATTAAATCACCCAAAGATGGAGAAGTTAAAGAGGTTTTCGTTAAACCTAAAGATAACATCGATGCTGATGCAAAGATGGTTGTCGTAGAATAGTAATCTAATCCTAAAGCGTGGGCTTGCCCGCGCTTTATCTGTTTTTAGAGTCAAGATATATGGTAACAGGACCATTATTTACTAATTTAACCTTCATATCCGCGCCAAAAATTCCTGATGAAATTTTTATCCCGTAATCTTCTACCATATTTAGAAATTGTTCGTACATTGGGATTGCTTTTTTGGGTTCCATAGCATAGAAATATGATGGCCTGTTACCTTTTTTTGTATCGGCTGCTAGCGTGAATTGGCTTATAATCATACATTCGCCCTTAACATCCTTTAAAGATAGGTTGAATTTTCCACAATTATCACTAAAAATTCTCATATTTACGATTTTTTTTGCAGTGTAATCCAAATCTTGCTGCGTGTCATCTTTGCAAAAACATACAAAAATCAGCAACCCCTTGTTTATATGAGAGTGTATTTTATTATCTATGTAGACGGCACATTCATTTACCCTTTGTATAACCGATCTCATATCTTTAATTTTATACTGCGTCCTAAATAAAGTTCCGCAGCGTATACCAATTTTGCAATAACAGACTCCATATTGTCTGTTTCTATAACAATATTGTTAAGCTTCAAATTCTTTCGCTCAATTAAAAATTTTATTAATGTCAATTCGAAATCGCTGTATTGAGTGCTATTAAAAACACCGTTTTGAATAAGGAAATTTGATAAAAAATATATTACGCTAAAATAGTAAATTTCGCTCTCGCCAAGCATAATTAGAGATTTATATAATATGCCGTATGCAGAGTTGCTTTTGTCTGTTATGTCTAAAAACAGCATAGCTATATTAAGCTTTGAATAGGAGTTTCTGATATTCATAAATCTATCTAAAACGGTGTAGTTTTTTATTATATAGTAACTTTTGTTTCTATTTTTAATAAAACCTTTTGCCTCAATTAGGTTCATTATATCTATCGTGTGCTTGCCATATATAAGCAACTCTACACTGCCGTTGGAGTTTACGGCATTAATAAATGACCTGCCGCTGAGGTCGGTTTTTTTAACAGTTATACATCTGAAGAAAAAATAGTCCAACATACATTATTCTATATGCATTATCTTTCTTTTTTTCAAGTAAAACTTGACATACACACAAATGAAAAATTATAATTTTTTAAAATTAATGGAGGCTTTGATGATAGTAGTAACAGGCGGTGCGGGCTTTATAGGCAGTAACATAGTGAAGGGCTTAAATGAAAGGGGAATAGATGATATTCTGATAGTTGATAACCTAAAAAATTCGGAAAAACATAGGAATCTAAATGCACTCTATTTTAACGATTATATAGATAAGGATGATTTCTTGCATCAATTGGATATGCTTAAAAAAGATAATATCGAAGCAATATTTCATGAAGGCGCATGCTCTGATACGCTTGAATTGGATGGAAAATATATGATGCATAATAATTACGAATATACGAAGATACTCTTTGAATTTTCTATGGCAAATAACATAAGGTTTTTTTATGCTTCAAGCGCATCTGTTTACGGCAGCGGCGAGAGGGGCTTTACTGAAGATGGAGAAAGAGAATATCCACTTAATATATATGCATTTTCCAAGTTTTTATTTGACCGATATATAGGGCGTGTTTTGGATAAGATACCATCGCAGGTTGTAGGGCTAAGATACTTCAATGTATATGGACCTCAAGAAAATCACAAAGGCAGAATGGCGTCGGTTGTATTTAAATTTCACAATCAAATAAATATGGAAAATAAGATGACGCTGTTTAAGGGAAGCGAAAATTTTCTTCGCGATTTTGTGTATGTTGATGATGTGGTTAATGTCAACCTGTTCTTTTTTGATAATCCAGAATTAAAGGGTATTTTTAACTGCGGAACATCCAAAGCGGAAAGTTTCTTAAGGATTGCTGAAATAATGAAGGGAATGTATGATAATCCTGCTATAGAGTTTGTAGATTTTCCAAAAGAGCTAACAGGTAAATATCAAACATTTACACAATCCGATAATCGTAAGCTTGAAAATGCGGGTTACAAGGATGCATTTCATACATTGGAAGCGGGTATAGGCAAATATGTTGAGATTTTAAAGAAGAGTAATGGGTATTATTTATTCAATCGGAGAAAATAGTCTTGCTATATTGACGGCTATTTTGAACCATAATGGCCTATTATAATAATCTTGCGCCACAATCTGACCACATTTTGAAAAGTCGTTAGTTAGCATATTTTCTGTTTTTTGAGCGAAGTTTTTATCTATAATTATTGCTGTAATCTCAAAATTTATTCTAAATGATCTATTATCAAAATTTGCTGTTCCTATTATGGAAGTTTCATCGTCCACAAGCAAAACTTTCTGATGTAGAAATCCTTCTTTGTATCTGAAAAAATGAATATTGGATTGTGAGAGCTCGTTAACATATGAATATGAAGATAGATGTATCAAGATATAATCGCTCTTTTCCGGCAGCATAATTCTAACATCAACGCCGCGCAGTGCGGCAAGTTGCAGGGCTGAAACAATAGCCGAATCAGGTACAAAATAGGGGCTTACTATCCATATTCTTTTTTTGGCGGAAAATATTGTATTCATAAAGAACAGTCCGCATGTTTCATATTTATCCGAAGGGCCGGATGGTAAGATCGCTATGCGTTTATTTTTATCTGATTTGTGAATATTCCAATTGAGCTTAAGTAGATCGTGCGTTATCCAATACCAATCTTCAACAAAAGAAAGCTGGGCAGCTCGAACTGCAGGACCCTCAATTTTTACATGGGTATCCCTCCAGTGTTTAAAGCGTTTTGATTTTCCAACATATTCATCTCCAACATTGTGACCGCCTATAAATGCTATTTTGCCATCTATAACGACAATTTTTCGATGATTTCTGAAATTGAGCCTAAAGCGGTTTTTCCATCCCATTGTTGTTTTAAAGCATTTAGCTTGGATCCCGCTGTTTTCTAAATCATCTATGTATGATTCGGATAGCTTATATGAGCCTATTTCATCATATATAAAATAGACATCCAATCCTTCTTTTGCTTTTTTTATAAGCCTTTTCTTCAATTCATTACCAAGATCATCATCTTTGACTATATAAAATTGCACTAATATATAATTATTGGCGCTGTCAATCGCCCTAAATATCTCATTAAATGTGTTGATCCCATCTATAAGCAGCTCTGCATCGTTGCATTTTGTAAACGGTACCTTTGCAAGATGTTTAATGGCTTTGTACTGTTTGTATTCAGATTCATCAAGTATGCACTCATACGGTATTTCTTCGAACAATTCAGATAGTAATAGTTTTATTTTTCTATCTACTATCTTTTTTGTCCTAATATAGCTTGTGAATTTCCTGCTGCCAAAAACAAGATATAACGGCAGTGATATATAGGGAAAAATAATTAGAGAGATAGCCCATGCAATTGCTCCCTGTGGTGTACGTCCTTGCATAATTGCGTTTATTGCAGCTAAAATACCAAGTATTTCTATTGCGATTAATATAAAACTTGTCAAAAAACCCGTATGACTCGCCAGCATAATAGATGTAGATTAATCAAAAATGGTTAAAAAAGTCAAATGAAATTGATTATCGTACACTTTCTTTGTACGAGAACATAGAAATGTGCAATATGCTTGACAAAAGAATATAAATCAATAAGAAGACTATAATAATGGATGTTACTTTAATTTTACAGCAATTGATAAACGGACTTTCTTTGGGCAGTTTGTATGGTCTGATAGCCATAGGCTATACAATGGTATATGGAGTGTTAAGGCTCATCAACTTTGCCCATGGCGATATTATGATGGTAGGTACATATATAGCGCTGTTTGGAATTAGCGTACTATTGCTCCCGTGGTGGGCATCATTTCTTTTGGCGATGGCTCTAACGGCTGCATTGGGTGTTACTATCGATAAAATAGCCTATAAACCATTGAGAAGCGCAAGCAGAATATCCAGCTTGATAACAGCTATCGGTGTTTCTTTTTTGCTTGAAAATATATTTTTGGTTCTATTCGGTGGAATTCCCAAATCTTTTCCCATACCGGGCATATTCGCAGGTGTTATACATATATCGGGCGTTACTATACCCGCCGTAAATACCTATATACCGATTGTTGCGATAGTATTTTTACTCATACTGCTGCAGATACTTCACCACACAAAATATGGCATAGCAATGAGATCTATATCTTTAGATATTGATACGACGCGTCTTATGGGTGTTAATGTTGATGCTATTATATCAATTGTTTTTGCTGTAGGTTCATCTCTTGCTGCCGTGGGTGGTATTCTTTGGGCAATGAAGTATCCTGCAATCAATCCGTTTATGGGAATTATGCCGGGTTTAAAGGCGTTCGCGGCGGCTGTTCTTGGTGGCATAGGGGATGTTACCGGTGCAGCCATAGGGGGTTTTATTATAGGTATTACTGAGATTCTCATAGTAGCGCTTGTTCCAGACCTTGCAGGCTATAAGGATGCATTTGCATTCCTTCTTTTGATATTGGTCCTTTTGTTTAAACCCACAGGAATTATGGGGACAGACTTAGAAAGAGGTCGTTTTTAAACAGTGCTGAAATTAAGAAACATATCGCTAACAGCAATGTCTATAGCATTACTATTTTTGTTATTGTGGTATGCTTCGGGCAATTTTAGTGAATACAGTGTAAGAATATTAAATGATATCGCTATATTTGCGATGCTTGCTACCAGTTATAATTTAATAAATGGTGTAACAGGCCAGTTTTCTTTGGAGCCCAACGGCTTTATAGCTATAGGCGCTTATGTTTCTGCAACTCTTACACTTACGCCCGATCAGAAAGAGGCTATGTTTGTAATTAAGCCTATGGTGCATTCACTGCAGATGATTCACCTTCCCTTCTTTCCTGCTATAATTGTAGGTGGATTGGTTACCGCATCTATAGGTTTTTTGTTAGCTTTTCCGGTATTTAGGGTGAGAGGGGATTATCTTGCTATAGTTACATTGGGATTTGGACTTATTATAAGGGTTATCTTAAATAATGCTATAGGTATAACAAACGGCCCTTTGGGGTTGAAGGGCATAGGTGCTTATACCAATTTGTGG
>CAJXLZ010000001.1 GCA_913056505.1 uncultured Desulfurellaceae bacterium | reverse complement strand
TCACACTGTCCTCTTGTCATTCCGCCCCCCGTGTCAAGCACGGGGTGACATTACTTGATGCGGAATTTGGAGTCTGGGATTTGGAATCTGGATTCTGAGCGTTCGTGGAAATGACAAAAAAGCAAAAAATGACAAATTGGCACTTTTGATTGTTAATTGATCAAATCTATGTCTGTTTTTTTGCTTGTATATAGATAGGTATATGAATGAACGATTATTATGATATATTAGGCGTGAACAGGGATGCAACCCAAGAAGAGATAAAAAAAGCATACAGAAAATTAGCTATTAAATATCATCCCGATAGAAATCCCGGTGACAAAAAAGCAGAAGAAAAATTTAAAAAAATTAACGAAGCATACTCTGTTTTATCGGATGAATCAAAAAGAGCCCAGTATGATCAATTCGGAAGCGTTGGTGATATGGGCGGATTTTCAGGATTTGAAGGCTTTGAATCAGCTACGGCTGAAGATATATTTGACACATTTTCCAGCGTCTTTGGGGATATATTTGGAGACTTTCAATCAAGAAGAAATAGGAGGAAAAGACCTCAAAAAGGGGAAGATGTACGGCTTAATTTAACAATCGATTTTAAAGAAGCTGTATTCGGGGCAGAAAAAGAGATAGAGATAAAAAATAGAAAAATATGTCCCAACTGCAATGGAACAGGTGCAGAAAAAGGTGGTATACAAACATGCCCATACTGCAAAGGAAGAGGTGAGGTTGAGTATTCACAAGGTTTTTTCTCCGTTAGGAAAACGTGCCAACATTGTTCAGGCAGCGGCAAGATTATAACGAAAACATGCAAAAGGTGCTCAGGTAGCGGATACATATATGAAAAGGAAAAACTAAAGATTAAAATACCTCCAGGTATAGATAATGGAAATATTATAAAGGTGTCGAATAGGGGTTACGAAGGACGCAATGGCGGGCCAAATGGCGACCTATACATATATATTTCCGTTAGAGAAAGTGACCTGTTTAAAAGAGATGGGAAAAATATAATTTTAGAGCTTCCTATATCAATTACGCAAGCTACGTTGGGCGCAACTATCAAAGTACCAACAATATGGGGTGAGGAAGAACTATCCATACCACCCGGAACACAAAATAATCGTAAATTTATTATGAAAGGCAAAGGTGTTGAGTTATCTGGTACCCGCGGAGATCAAATAGTGATAATAAATGTAAAAATACCTACCACAATAACTCAAAGGCAAAGAGAGATACTTGAAGAATTCGCCAAGGAATCGGGCGAAGAATTAACGTATAAAGATTCTATTATAGGTAAATTTAAAAACATATTTAAATGAGCATAGAAATATTATTTTTGCCAATTATTGGTGCCCTTATAGGCTATGTAACAAACTACATAGCCATAAAGATGCTTTTTTTACCGAAGAACCCCTATTACTTATTCGGTTTTAAAATTCCTTTTACGCCAGGTCTTATACCTAAAAAAAGAAAATATATAATAGATAAAATTTCATACACCATATCAAACAAAATTGTAGATAAGAAAGAGATAATAAAGCATATCTATAAAAAAAAGAACAGGTTGTTTCTATACGAATTTGCAGATAAAATCCTAAATACGATTTTAGCAAGAAAACTATCATCTTTCAACATAGACTATAAAAAATTAGAAAATCTAATCAGAAAAATATTGGATGAAAATCTAAGTAGTATAGTAAAAGAGAAATTTAAAATAGATTTTAAGTATATCGTACATTCTGTTTTTGATTTAGTTGATAAAGATAAAGATGTAATTTCTTATTTAAATAAAAGTCAGATAGATAACATTAAAAGTGCAAGCGATGAATTTTCAAAAACGGCCCTCTATAAACTATCAAATGATTTTGATTCGCAGGAAATGAGGACGTTAATAAATAATACAATAAAATCCGCTATGGACAAATACGCCGACGACTCCAATATACTTTTAGCCTCGCTAATTTCTATGGCATCACCACTTTTTGAGGATAACAAAAAAATAACGGATGCCATTATTTTTGAGATAAAAAATATTCTCATTAATCCTGTCGTTATAGATAAAACAAAAAACGCCATATTTATATCTATTAAAGAAAAAATATTGGATAAAAAACCGGAGGAATTATTAAAAATATTAGACATAAAAAATATGGAGCAGCTGCAGGCTTTAATCGCAGATAAAGCAGAGTTACTGCTTAAAAAAACTGACATTAAGGGAAAAATCATAGATAATATAATAAATACACTGGACAATTACAAAATATCTTTTGAAATCACAGCATACATAAGGCTGTTGCTGAATAAGTATACGATGTTCGATCTAATTAATGCATTTAAACCGGATATATATAAGAAATTGCCGTCTATAATTGTCAATAATCTGATTTATGTTGTTAAAAAAGAGAGTGATAAAATCTTTAATTTTGATATAGAAAAGCTTGCGAGGGAAAAACTAAGCGCATTGGACATATCCGAAGTAGAGGATGTTGTGCTGAACATAAGTAAAGATCAATTCAGGTATATAAATTTTTTCGGAGCTGTATTGGGATTTTTAATAGGTTTATTGGAAATACTTCTATCATTAAGCCCAAACATCCTAATATAGCACATAACAACACCGCCACCACTCTGTCATTTTGTGCTTAATGCGGAATCTGGATTATAGAATCTGGATTCCGCATACGCGGGAATGACATTTTCTCCATTGTTATTCCGCACCGCACTCTGTCATTCCATTCTACTTATTACGTTGTCCTCTTGTCATTCCGTGCTTGACACGGAATCTGGACTCTGGATTCTGAGCGTTTGTGAGAATGACAAGAAAAAATGCGGAATAATAAATTATTACTTTTGATTGTTAATCTCTTTTTTGACTAGGCTAATAAATTTTTCTGATAGATCATCCAATAGTTCATTTGTGTTTGCTTCAAATCTTAAAACAATTGCAGGTTGAGTATTGCTCTTTCTGACAAGTCCCCATCCGCCCTCAACATTAAACCTAACGCCATCTATTGTATTAATATCAATAATATCTTTATCCTGTTTGCAATATTCGATTATATGCCGCACAACTGTATCTTTCTTTCTATCGGGACAACTGATGCGCATCTCAGGCGTATTAAACATTTTCGGTAACCGATTCCTCCAATCTAAAATATCAATCTTTTCAACCGTCATAATTTCAAGTAGTCGGAGTGATGCATATATGGCATCATCATAGCCGAAGTATCTATCTTTAAAAAATATATGTCCGCTCATTTCACCTGAAAGTAGCGCATTTTCATCTTTCATTTTTGCCTTTATAAGCGAATGCCCAGCCTTCCACATTATGGGTTTACCCCCTGCTTTCTGCACTCCGTCAAATAAAACCTGCGAGCATTTTACTTCGCCTATTATCTTTGCGCCCTTATGCTTTCGCAGTATATCCTGAGCAAACAGGAGCAACAGCTGATCACCATATAAAAGTGTGCCATCCTTTAAAACAACCCCGATTCTATCTGCATCGCCATCATACCCTATACCTACCTCGTAGTTACCCTCAACAACAGTTTTTCTCATATCCTCTATATTTCCCAAAACTGTAGGATCAGGATGATGATTAGGAAAAGTGCCATCCGGTTCAATAAACAGTCCCTTAACAAAAAACGACAATTTATTTAGTATAGGTTCAGCTATGAATCCGCCACAGCCGTTCCCGGCATCAAGCACAATAGGTGGTTTATCTTTATACTGTTTCAAATAACCAAATTCATTGAGCATATAAGCCGTATAATCTTTTATAATATTATAATCAACAACTTCTCTTTTTACATCTTTACCGTAATCAACATCACCCAAGCTTTCCATTATGTCCTTAACTTCCTGTATTTTATCCCCAAAAAGTGTTTCCTTATCAAAACTCAGCTTAAATCCATTATACTCTTTAGGATTGTGCGATGCCGTTATCATAACGCCGCCATCTACTGCCATATTGAATAGTGAAAAATATTGAACAGGCGTTGCGACAAGCCCTAAATTTATAACTCCTATATTTTCATAATTTAATCCCTTTGCAAGCGAGCTAAATATATCCTTTGAAGATAATCTTGCATCGTATCCTACGCTAATGGTTAGCTTATCCTTCTTACTATATTTTTTTATATATTTTGCAAACGCCCTGCCCAGATCAAAACTGAATTGTTCATCAATATTTTGTTGCCAAATACCTCGTATGTCATACTCCCTGAATATGGAATTATTTATTTTTCTCATATTTATTTGTAACCTTCTAAAGTGTTGATATAATATATAGCCTATTTTAAGCCGTTTATGATTATTTCTGCGGCTTTTTTGCCCGATTGTAGCATCCCACCAAACACAGGCCCCATTCTATGAGAGCCATTTACTGCAACAGCAGCCATTCCCGCGACAATTAAACCCGGATATACCTCTTTTGTGTGTTCTATGGTAGACTGTTCCCCTATCTCCGCCCACATTGGCTTCTCCCCGACTACACCGCCTGTAGGAGATATTAGTTTAACACCTGCTTTTTTCGTTAAAACCGTAGCCACATCAGCATCATGCCCTGTTGCATCAACAACATACCTGCTCGTCACAACAAGCGGGTCAACCGGAAGATGAGCCATATTGACAGTTGTCCATCCTATTACCAAACCGTTTACTCTATAGCTTCCCTCTATCTTTTTCAAAACAACATCTTCAATTTCTATTGTGTTAAACATCCTTGCACCTGCTTTTGCAGCTTTTGACGTTAACGTTGATACCGCCTCTATAGAATCAGCCGTATAGTATCCTTCTGTATACTTATCATACTTTATATCAAACTCGTCCAATATTTCTCTTCCCATATCCTGCACGACGATTTCATTAAAAAGCATTGCACCACCCCACATACCGCCGCCTAAGGTTAATCTCTTGTCAAACAGCGCAACCTTAACGCCATTTTTAGCAAGCTCATAAGCACACACCAGCCCCGCAGGACCTCCTCCTACAATACTTACATCATTGTCCAAATAATCCATAAGCTTGGATGTGTATCGCTCAAGTATAGCCCTTGATATAATTTTTTCGTCTAATGTTTCCATTACTTTCACTCCTTAATTAAAAATTTACAAACATATCATCTTTTATCTTATTTGCAAGATCGCGCAAAACCTCATCAGATGTCCTATTTCTCGCAATTTCTATTGCCGATAGTTGATCATTAGCATTATAATCCTTATAAGATGTCAGTATATTATCTTTTATAATATATTTATCCTGTTTTTTTGACTTAAAGGAAACAGAAACCGTAATTATACATCTATATGATGATGCAAATCCAGATTTTGCATAGGAAGATTGCTCTATGTCATAATTTATTATCTTTACATAAAGATAACCGTCTGCTGCATCTTTATTCGTCACCTTAATCCTTGAGTCCATATTCAACTGATTTATCAAATAGCTTCTCAAATTGGTTTGAATAGACGGCTCACTTGTATCATTCTCAACACTATCCACATACACATTCCTGATGTCCATAGGAAGCGACGAATATGATCCTGCAAATCTATAACCACATGAGGCAAGCGTAAAACCCAAAAATAACATAATTATAAAATTGATTATCTTTTTCACTTTAAGACACCACAATATTCAAAAGTCTGTTTTTTACAAATATAATTTTCTTTACATCCTTACCCTGTATATGCTTTTTAACCTTATTACTCATCATTGCTTTTTCGAAAACGGTATCTTTGTCTGAATCCATACCGGTGCTAATTGTATCTCTCAATTTGCCGTTAATTGTCACGGCTATTGTCGTTTCTTTCATAATAAGTGCCGATTCGTCATATACAGGCCATTTTTCATCAATTACCAAACCTTGAGATTTTGTCATGCTGTACATCTCTTCTGCTATGTGTGGAGCAAACACGCTAATCATAACAATAAGATACCTAAGCGCTTTTGCAAACAGGACTTCCTCATTTTTACTCTTTGGATTAAAAGACTGTAGAAAGTTTGTGTATTCCATTAATGATGCAATGGCTGTATTGAAATGATAATGTTCCAAGTCATTTGTTACCTTTTTTATCGTATAATTAATGGTGTAGTTGAGTTTTTTTAGCCTATCACTGTTAATAGCCACATCATAATCTTTTGAGATAAGATTCTTGTTTTTGTAGAGCAGTCTCCATACCCTGTTTAAAAACCGGTAAGATCCCTCAACACCTTCCTCAGACCACTCTAAATCTTTCTCCGGTGGCGCTGCAAACAGGACAAATAGGCGCGCCGTATCTGCACCGTACTGCTTTATAATATCATCCGGATCAACAACATTGCCTTTTGATTTACTCATTTTTGCACCGTCTTTAATGACCATTCCCTGTGTGAGAAGGCGCTTAAACGGTTCATTGAATTTCAGATATCCCAAATCTCTCAGCACTTTGGTAAAATATCTCGCATATAACAGATGCATAACAGCATGTTCTATACCACCGACATATTGATCAACATTCATCCAATACTCTACTGCCTCTTTATCAAATATATCCTTATCATATTTAGGCGAGCAATATCTCAAAAAATACCATGAAGATTCAACGAAGGTATCAAAGGTATCGGTCTCTCTTTTTGCCTTTGCGCCACAAACAGGGCATATTGTTTCCACAAAGGATTTTTGATTGCTTAAAGGTGAGCCGCCCTCGCCTGTAATCTGAACATCCTCAGGCAATTTTACAGGCAAATTCTCTATTTTTTCAGGCACTACACCACAATGTTCACAATATACAATAGGTATAGGTGCACCCCAATATCTTTGACGAGATATATTCCAATCCCTAAGTTTGTATTGATATGTTTCCCTCGCTAAATTTTTTTGTTTCAACCATTCAACTATGTCCTGTTTGGCTTTTTCGTTATCTTCACCATTAAATTTACCAGAATTGATTAAAACGCCCTCATCTGTATAAGCCTCTGTTAGATCATCCGCAGATTTAGGCATACCATCTTTATATATAACAATCCTTTTTTTCAAACCATATTTATTAGCAAATTCAAAGTCTCTCTGGTCGTGCGCAGGAACAGCCATAACAACACCTGTTCCATACTCCATTAATACAAAATTTGCAACATATAGCGGCACTGTTTCATTATTAACCGGATTTATAATATAAATACCGGAGAAAAATCCTTCTTTGTCTTTGTCATACTCATTGGTAATATTTTTTTGTTTTTCTATGAATTCATCAAGCCTGCGTTTAATATCTTCATCCTTGATAAGTTCTTTCAACTTTGGATGATCAGGTGCAATGGATGCAAATGTTACGCCGAAAAGTGTATCGGGCCTTGTTGTAAATACTTCTAAATAGTCATCTATGCCTTTGATTTTGAATTTTATGAATGCTCCTTTACTTTTGCCTATCCAGTTTATTTGCTGCGTTAAAACTTTTCTCGGCCAACCTTTTTCAAGTTCTCTCATATCATCGATTAGCTCGTCAGCATAATCCGTGATTTTAAAAAACCATTCATCCATTTCTCTTTCTTCGACTTGACCACTGCAACGCCAGCATTTCCCATCATCCACCTGTTCATTGGCAAGCACAGTTTTGCAATTTGGGCAATAATTAACTCTGCTTTTCTTTTTATAGACCATGCCCCTCTTAAACATCTCGATGAAAATTTTCTGTTCCCATTTGTAGTAATCCGGATCGCATGTTATAAGCAATCTCTCCCAATCGTACGCAAAACCCAGGCGCTTCAGCTCTTTTATCATATAGTCTATATTTTCATATGTCCATTTCGCAGGATGTGTATTGTGGGTTATAGCCGCATTTTCCGCCGGCATCCCGAATGCATCAAAACCCATAGGATGCAGAACATTATATCCCTTCATCCTTTTATAGCGTGCTATAGCATCACCTATTGTATAATTTCTAACATGCCCCATATGAATTCTTCCAGATGGGTATGGAAACATCTCAAGCTGATAAAATTTCTCACTTTTATCGTTATCCTTTGATTTAAAAGAACTCTTTTCTTCCCATATTTTTTGCCACTTAGGCTCGATAACAGATGGATTGTACTTTTCTATCATACGATCTCCTTTACGATTTCAGCACTGCGCCTTTATGCGCCTGATCAACCATCTTTGAATAACGGGCAAGATAACCTGTTGTAATTTTAGGCTCTTTAGGCTTGAAGTTCTTTTTTCTTTCATTGATTGTTTCATCATCAACGAGAAGATTGATAGTTTTTTTGTTTACATCTATCTCGATTTTATCGCCCTCTTCAATAAGTCCTATAAGTCCACCAACATATGCCTCCGGTGAAATGTGTCCTATAGACAAACCCCTTGTAGCTCCTGAAAATCTTCCGTCTGTAATCAATGCAACATCCTTATCAAGACCCATACCGGCTATAGCACTTGTGGGCTGCAGCATCTCTTTCATACCCGGGCCGCCTGCAGGCCCTTCATATCGTATAACGATAACATCACCCTTTTGAATTTGTTTGTTAAAGATAGCCTTCAATGATTCTTCTTCAGAATCAAACACTCGCGCCTTGCCGACAAAATAGTTCATAGATTCATCAACGCCTGATTGTTTTAGAACAGAACCGTAAGGTGCAATGTTGCCTTTTAAAACACTCAACCCACCTTTTGGATAATATGGATCATCAACAGGTCTTATAACTTCTCTTCTATACACCTTTGCGTCTTTGTAATTTTCGTAGATCGTTTTTCCTGTAACTGTTACGCAATCCCTATTCAATATACCAAGTTTGTCTACTTCATTTAACAGAGCCATCATACCGCCAGCCTCGTCCAAATCTTGCAGATGATATGGACCTACTGGAGAAAATGAACACAAATCAGGAACTTTATCGCTAATTTCATTGAACATATCCAAATTTAAGTCAACCTTTGCTTCCTGAGCTATTGCCAACAGATGCAAAACTGTATTTGTAGAACAACCCATTGCCATATCTGCACAAATTGCATTTTTAAAGGCATCCAATGTTAAAATATCCCGAGGTTTTATATTTTTTTCAATAAGATCCACAATCTTCATTCCTGCAATTTTAGCCAATCTTACACGCGCAGATAGAGGTGCAGGCATTGTGCCGTTTCCGGGCAGGGACAAACCTAAAACCTCACTAATGCAATTAATGGAATTTGCCGAATACATCCCCGAGCATGACCCACAAGATGGACAGGATATGTTCTCTATTTCAAGTAGCTCATCTTCTGATATATCTCCGCTGATATATTTGCCAACACCCTCGAATGTTTTGGCGAGATCTATATCTGTGCCCCTATATCTTCCTGCAAGCATAGGGCCACCCGATATCATAATGGTTGGAATATTAACACGTGCAGCAGCCATCATCATACCCGGCACTATCTTATCGCAGGCAGGCAGAATAACCAGCCCATCTACAGGATGAGCGCTAATCATTATCTCAACTGCATCTGCTATATTTTCACGAGAGGGCAGCGAATAGTGCATACCCAAATGACCCATCGCTATACCATCATCAACGGCAATTGTATTAAATTCAACGGGTGTACCGCCAGCCATATAAATGCCCGCTTTAACAGCCTCAACAAGCGTTTTCAGATGGATATGACCTGGAACTATATCATTCGCAGAATTTGCTATTGCTATTATCGGTCTATTCAGTTCGATATCAGTAAAACCATCAGCTTTAAGTAATGATCTATGAGGCGCCCTTTCATATCCTTTTAACATTATGTCGCTTCTTCTTGCCATCTCAACCCCCTACAACTGCATAAATTAAAGTTTATTCTATATAAAAAAATACCTGTGTCAATAAAACATATGTCCGAGATCACTATATTTATTGTAATTATGGAACAAAAATTGTTGGATATTAAAATTTCCCACTTCCTTTGTTATCAATACTGTCCTTTTGTCATTCCGTGCTATCCCACTGTCATTCCGCACCTGATGCGGAATCCAAAGGATGGAGTCTGGATTCTAAACTCTGGATTCCCGTTTTCACGGGAATGACAAAAGAAAACATTTCTTTTTGCTTGGTGTAAAGATGAGATTTGCCAATAGACTGTAAAGACTTTATGAACACTCATCCCAATTATTGCTAAAGACAATCAGGGTTTCTGTTTAAATGCTACTTAACACACTCCGGCAATTTCAATATTTTCGCATTTTTGTCTATACTTGCACTTAATATGTCAACGCGCGCCCTTGTATCATTTTCAACTTTAATATCGAAATGTAATAAAATGCTTGCATTCTTTCTTTTTATTACATCAACATATACATCTACCGTCTCACCTAATTGTATGCTTTTGACATATGATATATGCACATCTTTAACAACAAGATATATACCTTCATTATGCAATTTAAACAGATCACAATTTTTCATAAGAAAAAATTCTTGTTTTGCGCGCTCACACAACTTTAGATAATTGGCATAATACATAACACCTGCCGCATCTGTGTCATCGTAATAAACCTTAGTAGTATAACTTTTCATATGCCACCTTTTAATTTCTCTTTTGCATATTTTTTCCCCAATTCAACACCGGGTTGATCAAATGCATTAACCCCTAATACATCGCCGGCTTTAGCCGTTGCTATCATCAATGATGCAAAAAGAGCACCCAGTGCATATTCGTTCACCTCATTCAGAAATAACTCCGCCGTAGGCACGCCATTCTCTTCCAAGGCTTTTCTTGTTGATTGCTTTTCTATATTCATAATTTTGCCCAATTTCTTATTGTTTAGAAAATCAAATTCATCCAAGCCAATTGTTTCAATATCATAGTTGTTTACACAATCCAAAAATACAATAGCTTTATCTTTCGGACCGTCTTGGTATAGCTGGAGTTGGGAGTGCTGATCTGTAACGCCGAGTGCTTTAACGGGCGTTTGTCCTTTTAAGTCTTTGCCCAAGCTCTCAGCCCAAAGCTGCCTGAACCAATCTGATATTGAGTAAAGCCTGTCTTTATATGCAAAAACAACAAGTATATTTTTGGCATTCTCATATTCGCCTACAGCAAAATTGACAAAATCATTTGGCAAACTCCATCCATTTCTATATGCACGCACAGCATCTTTCCCGCCGTCCAAAAATTTATTTATGTCATATCCAAAAAATGAAATAGGAAGCAGACCGACAGGCGTAAAAATAGAATATCTGCCGCCTGCCTCCTTTGCCAAATCAAATGTTTTAATCTTTTCCTTTTTAGAAAATTTTCGCAAAAAACCTACATCTCTATCCGTTGTAAACACAAAATGTTCTTTGGCGTTATCACCTATCTGTTCGCTTACTTTTTTGTAAAGTATAAGAAATTGCGAAATCGTTTCTATAGTAGCACCGGATTTTGATACGACATGAAAGAGCGTATCATCTGGGTTTAATGTTAAAATAAACCTCATACGCTCGGGATCGATGTTGTCAAGCACGAAAAATTGTCTCTTCTTTTCATAATTATGGTAGATGCCGGATAAAAATTCGATACTCGCTGTAGCCCCAAGTGCACTACCGCCTATACCGATTTGGATAAAATTTTTATATCTGTGCTGCTTTACAAAATCGTTTACCTCATCAGGAATATCACGTTGGCATAAGCTGCGTATAAAATCGTATTTTGTCTGGAAATTCAGCTTAAAATCCTTATTGAGCGTATATTCAAACAGTAGCGTCCTTTCCATAGACTGAATCTCTCTTAACTTAAACATAATGTATTACTCCATTATTGTATCAAACCTTAAACGCAGATCCCAAAACCTCTCTGTTTTTACGTTCATACATTTTTATCAGTTCATCCCTTGCCGGTCCTAAATATTTACGCGGATCAAACTCTTTGGGCTTGGTCCACAACACCTCTCTAACCTTAGCCGTCATCACCAACCTACCATCAGAATCAATGTTTATTTTACATACAGCAGATTTTGCAGCACGGCGCAGCTGATCCTCAGGCACACCAACCGCCCCCTCTAAATTGCCGCCATATTTGTTGATAAGCTGAACATATTCTTGTAAAACACTGGATGAACCATGCAGCACTATAGGAAATCCCGGCAATCTCTTTTCTATCTCTTTCAATATATCAAATCTCAACGGTGGTGGCATCTCTCCCTCTTTTACCTTAAATTTATATGCACCGTGGGATGTGCCTATTGCTATAGCGAGGGAATCTACACCTGTTTTCGAAACAAAATCCTCGACAGCATTTGGATCTGTATATGTGCTCTTTTCTGCCTTTACATCGTCTTCTATGCCCGCCAAAACACCAAGTTCACCCTCTACTGATACATCAAATTTATGGGCATAATCTACTACCTGCTTAGTAATAGAGACATTCTCATCATACGGTAGGTGCGACCCATCAATCATAACAGACGAAAATCCCATATCCACACAACTCTTGCACAGTTCAAAACTATCACCATGATCAAGGTGCATAGCAATTGGTATCTCTTTCAAATTTTCGTTTGAAGCTATCTCTTTCATAAACTCGACAGCTCCCTGACCCATCCATCTCAATAGCGTCTGATTGGCATAATTGCGTGCGCCTTTGGATACCTGCAAAATAACAGGTGATTGTGTCCTCGTGCAAGCGGTTACTATAGCCTGCAGTTGCTCCATATTGTTAAAATTATATGCGGGCACGGCATATCCCTTATCCATAGCATCCTTGAACATTTTCTTGGTATTTACAAAACCCAATTCCGAATAACTAACCATAAATCCCTCCTTATTCGGTTTAATACAATTTCAATATATAAAAATCCTCTTTTTTAGTATAATCCATACATCAATTTTTAGCAAATTTTTACTCTTTTGTATGCAAAAACATTTTCGGCTATAAACTCCGAAAAACTGGAAATCAACATAGAAAAAATGTATAAATTCAAGCATCATGCTTTTTTGTGAGGTTAATGTGTATGTGCTCAATAAATATAGACGATATCAATTTTGATACACCGATACTGCAGATAGTATCAAGAAAAAATGTACCCCTGAAGTTTTCACAGTGCAATTTCCAAAATTATATTCCTGATAAAAAATACCCGACACAGATGCGTGCAAAAGAACAACTGATGGCTTTTAAACAAAAGATGGAAGATTTTAACAGTAAAAAAAGATGCTGCAGCAAAACATTAAATAAACTTTTTAAAATAAACAAAAAACCTAACAATGTATATATAGACGGTGTATTCGGCGTGGGCAAAACGCACCTTTTGTCTTCTATCGGCAACAAATACAAGGGAAAGGCTATATTTATCTCCTTTTCTGAGCTTATGTATCTGATAGCCTATTTTGATCTATTGTCTGTTGTTGAAGAAATGTCAAAATTTCAAATTGTGCTCCTGGATGAATTTGAATTGGATGACCCTGGCGATGCAATGATGGGTATAAATTTTGTCAGAGAACTGTCTAAAACAGATTCTGTTATTGTAACGACATCCAATACAACACCTACAAGTTTGGGTGGACGTAAATTTGATATGATGGTATTTAAAGAACGCATAGGTAAACTGATTAACTACTTTGATATCATTCTAATTGACGGAAAAGATTACAGAATAGAAGAAAAACCCAACATACAAAAAAGCCAATCCAATCTTAAAAAACTATTTCAGCAATACAAAACAAAAAATAGAAAGAAACTATACGTTACATTCGATGATTTGCTAAAGAAATTAAGAAGTGTTCACCCGGTTAGATATATCAATTTCAACAACACAATAGATGCTATATTCATAGAAAATCTAAGGAAATTTACCGATGACGAGTTGCTTGACGCACTGCGTTTTTCCTACTTAACAGATGTGCTATACTACGGTGATGTGGATATTTTTATAAGCTCCAAAATAGATTTATGGCATATGTTCTCGGAAGATTTGAGAGACGGAAAATTTAAAAATAAGATATCAAGATGTATTTCACGCATATCTGAAAAGGGATTATTTATAGAACTTTGATTATATCCATTATTTCTTCGGGGCTATTTACAATAAAATCCACGTTGTAATCGCTTAGTATCTCTTTTGTTCTAAACCCATAGGAAACCCAGGCGATTTTTACACCCGCCGCATGAGAAGCCAATATATCTGTTTCCGAATCACCTATAAATAGGCTACGCACCAAATCTATATTATATTTTTCAGCAAGTTTCAGTATAGGTTCAGGATGAGGTTTCTTATTTTTAAAACTGTTGCCGCCGACAACATCAATGAAATATTTAAAAACACCAAGCCCTTTTAATATCTCAGTAGAATAACTTTTAAGCTTATTGCTTACAACAAACATACCTGCCTGTTTTGACAATTGTTTTAGTACACTATTAATACCATCAAATAATGTTGTATGATCAAGAAAATGTTTACCATAATATTCTATAAAATACTCTGAAAATATTCCTTGCAGGTCTTCTCTATTCCTTTGTCTTAAGCATGATTTAATGAGATCATCAACACCGTTTCCCACGTATTCATATATGATGCTATCTTTTATAGGTTCAATATTAAAATGCAATAGAGAAGAGTTAATAGAATCTGCAATATCATTTTTCGAGTCTATTAATGTTCCATCTAAATCAAAAAATACGGTTTTCATAAGAAAGGCGCGGATAAACTCGCGCCCTATATAAACTTTTTAAATATTAATACAGCATTTGTGCCGCCAAATCCAAAAGAATTGGACATCGCAACACTTATATCCTTTTTAATCGCACTATTGGGAACATAAAATAGATCGCACCCATCATCAGGATTATCCAGATTCATAGTTGGAGGAATAACACCATTCTTAATGGAAAGCACAGAGAACACGGCTTCAACACCGCCTGCAGCACCTAATAAATGACCGGTAACAGATTTTGTAGAACTAATTGCCATCTTATATGCATGCTCTTTAAAAACATCCTTTATGGCTTTTGTCTCTATTAAATCATTAAAATAGGTAGATGTACCGTGTGCATTGATGTAATCAACATCCGATGGGTTAATCTCAGCATCGTTTAATGCCATTTTCATAGCATAAACCGCCCCTTTCCCTTCAGGATCGGGTGCCGTGATATGATAGGCGTCATCACTCATACCGAGGCCCGCAAACTCGGCCAATATCTCCGCGCCCCTTGCTTTTGCATGCTCATATGATTCCAAAACAAGAACACCCGCCCCCTCTCCAACGATAAATCCGTCCCTATCTTTATCAAAAGGACGTGATGCTCTTTGAGGTTCACTGTTTCTTGTAGAAAGGGCCTTCATATTGGCAAAACCCGATATAGCAAGAGGTGTTATTGAAGCCTCTGCCCCACCGCAAATCATAACATCTGCATCGCCGTATGCAATGCAGCGTGCAGCCAGTCCTATAGAGTGAGTTCCTGTGGCACAAGCTGTAACATCACTAAAATTAGGACCCATAATCTTCCATTTTATTGCTATGCTACCGCCAGCCATATTTATTACAGCCATAGGTATAAAAAATGGTGAAACGCCTCTTTGCCCTCTTTCCAAAAGAGATTTGTTATTCTTCTCTATTGTTGATAATCCGCCTATACCCGAACCGACGCTTACTCCAATTCTATATGGATCTTCATTGTTTAGATCCAAACCCGATTGTTTAATTGCATCATCCGCGGCAACTAAAGCATATACAGAAAATAGGTCTGTTCTTTTTACGTCTTTTTTTGAAATATATTTCGTTACATCAAACGATTTAACCTCTCCTGCTATTTTCACAGTAAAATCAGACGCATCAAAGTGAGTTATCCTTCCTATGCCATTTACGCCATTTACAGCATTATTAAAACTCTCTACTGCAGAAGATCCAACAGGCGTTAAGGCACCTACACCTGTTACAACTATTCGTTTTCTCATTTAACCGCGCCTATTTATGCGATTCTATATAATCTACAGCATCTTTAACACTAGCAATTTTCTCTGCATCTGTGTCAGGAATCTCAATACCAAATTTCTCTTCTATGGCCATAACCAACTCTACAGTGTCCAAAGAGTCAGCGCCTAAGTCCTCTACAAATTTCGATTCTGGTTTAACCTCTTCCTCATCAACTCCAAGTTGTTCCACAATAATCGCTTTCACATCATCATAAACAGACATAATAAAAACCCCCTTTTTATTTATATATATAATCCGCCACTTATATTGATGGTCTCACCTGTAATATAGCCCGCTTCGTCGCTTAAAAGAAAGACTGCAAGATTGGCAACATCTTCTGGTTTACCCAATCTCTTTAAGGCTATAGAATCAATCAATACCTTTCTTTGTAAGATGTTCAATTTTCTTGTCATACTCGTCTCTATAAACCCTGGAGCAATAGCATTTATACGGATATTACGGGAACCGAGCTCTTTTGCCAAGGATTTAGTAAGTCCTATAACACCGGCTTTTGAGGCAGCGTAGTTCGCTTGCCCTGCATTGCCCATTAATCCTATTACGCTTGATATATTTACAATAGATCCGAATCTATTTTTTATCATAGGCTTGATAACATGCTTTGTGCAGTTGAAAACGCCCTTTAAGTTTACAGCAATTACCCTATCGAACTCGTCTTCTTTCATTCTTAGCATCAAATTATCCGCTGTTATCCCGGCATTATTAACAAGGTAATCAATTCTCTTATATTTGCCAATTATTTCATTAAAAGCAGATCCAGATTCTTCAAAATCAGCTACATTAAACCGTAATATATCGCACGATCCGCCATCTTTTTTAATATTTTCAGAAAGAGCAAAGGCATCATCCTCACTTGATGAATAGTTAATTACCACCTTTAGCCCCCTCTTTGCCAAACTTTTGGCAATCGATGCGCCAATACCTTTTGATCCACCTGTTACAACGGCAACACTACCGGAAAAACTCATAAACTTCCCCTGTATCTATTATAGCTTTTTAAATCAACAATAGCCTTAACATCCGCTTTTCTATACTCCCTCTTCAACATTGCCGTAAGCACATTTTTGGGTCCCATCTCAATAAACTCATCCGCACCCATTGCAATTGCTTTATTTATGTTGCCGAGCCAATTCACAGGATATACAATTTGATCTATTAAATAATCCTTAATCTTAGATTTATCTTTAATAACATCCGAATAAACATTCTCTATAACGGGCTTATTTGGATTTTTAAAGGCTATTTTATCTAATACCTTAGACATTTTTTCCTGAACCGGCTTCATTAGATCACAATGGAAAGGTGCACTGACGTTCAGCGGTATAATTTTACCTATCTTTTCCTTTTTTGCAATCTCAATCATTTTATCGACACCTTTTTTATAGCCGGATATAATAATCTGTCTTTTTGCATTGTAATTTGCAACATCGCAGTAAGCATCCTTATCCTGTGAAACTTGTCTACAGAGTTGTTTTATTTTAGCATGGTTATCCGTGATTACAGCCGCCATAGCACCAACGCCCTTCGCCACGGCTTCTTGCATAAACATACCTCTTTTATGAACCGCATAAACCGCATCTTCCAAATCGAGAGCTCCGGCTGCTACAAGTGCAGAATATTCACCAAGCGAATGCCCTGCACATATATCAAAATCAAAACCATTTTCGGATTTAATAAGTTCATGTATAGCTATACTGCATGTCAATATTGCAGGCTGTGCATTTTGCGTTAAGATCAGTTCATTCTCAGGTCCATCAAACATCAATTTACTCAAACTAAAATCCAACGCATCATTAGCTCTATGTATAACCTCGCGCACAACCTTAAATTTATCATATAGGTCTTTGCACATACCGACCCATTGTGAACCCTGCCCTGTAAAAACTAAAAACCTCACTTAAACTCACCTATCTGCATACACATATTTCTCAAAGTACTCTCTGCTTCATTCATTATATCCGACATTATATCTTTAACAGGTTTTATATCATGTATTAATCCTGCAATTTGACCTGCCATTACACTGCCCATAAGCATATCGCCCTCTTTAACCGCAAGTCTTAGTCTACCTTCTCCAAATTTTTCAATCTCTTCTTTTGTAGCACCCATCTCTTCCATTTTAATCAATTCTCTTGTGAACTTATTCTTTAAGACTCTTACGGGATGCCCCGTGGTTCTACCTGTCACAATTGTGTCTCTATCTTTTGCTCTTTTAATATATTCTTTATAAATCTCTGCGGCGGTACACTCTGTTGAAGCCACAAAACGTGTGCCCATCTGAACGCCCTGTGCGCCCAAACTTAAAGCAGCCACAAATCCCCTTCCATCTGCAATACCGCCAGCTGCAACCACTGGAATCGTAACAGCATCAACAATCTGTGGTACCATAGACATGGTTGTTAACTCACCTACATGTCCGCCAGATTCCATACCCTCTGCAATAACAACATCTGCTCCAATATGTTCCATACGTTTTGCCAGTGCAACAGACGGTACGACAGGTATCACTTTTGCATCTACAGATTTGAATTTATCCATATATTTGCCGGGATTTCCGGCCCCTGTCGTGATGACAGGTATCTTATGTTTTACTACAACATCAACCACTTTATCCACAAAAGGGGACAAAAGCATTACATTTACGCCGAACGGTTTGTCGGTCATACTTTTTGCCTTTAGAATCTCGTTCTCTACAACTTCTGCAGGTGCGTTACCCGCAGCTATAATACCCAAAGCACCCGCTTCGGATACACTGGATGCAAGCTGGGCATCTGCCACCCACGCCATACCACCTTGAATTATGGGATATTTTATATTCAGCAGATCACAAATCTTCGTTTTCAGCATAACTTCTCCTACCATCTAATAACGCTAGCGGCCCAGGTTAAACTGGCACCAAAACTGTTTAGCAATAATATATCATCTTCTTTAATTTTTCCATTTTTATTAGCCCAATCCAAAGCAAGCGGAATCGATGCCGCAGCCGTATTGCCATGGCGATCTACGGTAATAACAGCGTTTTCTGCAGGAATCTTAATTCTCCTGACAACCGCATCTATGATCCTCTTATTAGCTTGATGACAAACCATACAGTCAACATCACTAAAATTTAAACCTACACTCTCTAAGGATTCTTCACTTATACTTGCTATATGTCTCACAGACATTTTAAATGTTTCATTACCCAGCATTTTTATATATATTTCGCGGTTTTTTATAACCTCTTCGGAACATTGTTTAATAGAGCCCGGGGCAGGAACTCTCATTAAGTTTGTATATGCTCCATCGGATTTAAGCCTTATATCCAATATGCCCCTGTTTTCATCATCCGTCGCCTCTAAAACAACGCATGCAGCGCCGTCTCCAAATATAACACATGTAGACCTGTCCGTCCAATCGGTAATTTTGCTTAATTCTTCTGCGCCTATAATCAAAGCCTTTTTCACCGTACCGGATTTTATGTATGCATTAGCGATGCTCAAACTATACATAAACCCACTGCAGGCAGCATTAATATCAAAACAAAAAGCATTTTTCGCGCCTAATTTTTCCTGAACAAAAAGTGCTGTTGCGGGCAGAGGCATATCCGGTGTGACTGTTGCTAATATTATTAAATCAATGTCAAGAGGATCCAAATGTATTTTATTTATTGCATCCAACGCCGCTTTATAAGCTAAATCAGATGTAGATTCGCCATCGGCAATATGCCTGACCTTTATACCTGTTCTCTGCACTATCCATTCGTTATTAGTATCTACCATCTTTTCCAGATCACTATTGGTTAAAATCTTTTCCGGTAGGTAAGAACCCGTAGATATTATCTTAGCATTCATACATTCTCCACCTTTCTTAAATTTGCAAGCACTCTGCAATGCTCAACAGCCAATTGTATTTTATCATTAATTTTTAGTTCCGAAAATTTAGACGCTTTTAAAATTGCATTCTTAATAGCCTTTGCCTTGCTTCTACCGTGGCTTATTATGCAAGCGCCATTTATACCCAAAAGCGGTGCTCCGCCGATTTCAGCATAATCTATTTTTCTCTTTAATAATCTAAATGCAGGCTTAGCAAGCAAAAAGCCTATCTTATACCAAATGCTTTTTTTAATTTCAATTTTTAAAAATTCACTTATTATGCCTGGTATGGATTCACTTGTTTTCAACACAATGTTACCTACAAAACCATCACAAATGACAACATCCGCTTTGCCTTTATATATACTGTTACCCTCAATATTTCCTATAAAATTTAATTTGCTTAATGATAAAACATCATATGTTTTTAAAGTGAGATGATTGCCCTTGCCAGGCTCTTCACCATTGCTTAACAAACCCACCTTTGGTTTATCTATGTTCATTATATATTTGGCATAAACACTGCCCATAAGCGCAAATTCCACCAAATTTACAACCTTGCAGTCAACATTTGCACCGGCATCTATTAGCAATACATATCCCTTTAATGTTGGCAGAATGGTTGCAATAGCAGGTCTGCCTATGCCTTTGATTTTGCCCAATATAAACATAGATATTACCATCGCAGCCCCTGAGTTACCGGCGGTAATAAAGGCATCCGCTTCACTGTTTTTTACCAATTTAGCACCTACCATCATAGAAGAATTCTTTTTTCTCAGGGCAATTGTAGGCTTATCGGACATACCCACAGCTTCTGTAGCATTTATTATGCTTACTCTGCTTGCATCATAATCAAATTTAGACAGCTCCTTTAATATTTTGTACTCATTCCCAATAAGCACAATATTAAGTTTGTCATTTGATGATACAGCACTCATAGCACCTTTAATTATTTCTGTAGGCGCATAATCGCCCCCATATACATCGACTGCCACACGGCTGCTGCTCATATTATCTTATTCCTCTATCTTAATAACCTCTCTATCTTTATAGTATCCACATGTTGGACAAATTCTATGTGGCAGTTTAGGCTCACCGCAATTGGGGCACTTAGATAAACCGAATCCACTTGCCTTTTTGTGAGTAGCCCTTTTTGCTGCCCTTGAATGTGAAGATTTTCTTTTAGGTAATGCCATCTTAAACTCCTTTTAATATTTATATTTAAACTAATTCCAATTCACTAAAAAAATAACCTATCTCAAACTTTGCCGTATCAGGACTATCTGAACCATGCACAGCGTTACGCTCAATGTCTGTGCCAAATTGCGCACGCAAGGTTCCTTCCTTTGCTTTTGTTGAATCTGTTTCACCCATTAATGCTCTGTAATCCGTTATGGCGTTTTCCTTCTCAAGAACCATCGCTACAATAGGACCTTCTGACATAAAATCTGTCAATGATTTAAAAAATGGTCTGTCCTTATGCACGGCATAAAATCCTTCTGCTGCCTCTTTACTCAGTTTTATTTTCTTCATACCTACTATTAAAAAGCCATTCTTCTCAAGTATGTCTATAACCTTTCCTGCATTTTTTGCACTAACGCAATCTGGCTTTATTAAAGATAGTGTTCTTTCAATCATTTACTGCCTCCCGCTGCCTTTGATTTAGTTTGAATACTGTTGTTCTTTTTAGATGCCGTATTCGTTTTATTTTTCTCACTGCTTGATGCGCTGTTCTTGCTGTTTTTATAATCTGTAACATACCACCCCGAGCCCTTCAAAACAAACGAAGTATGAGATATAAGCTTGTGCACGCCGCCCTTCTTTCCGCAATTAGGACATACCTCAGGCGTTTTATCACCAACACGCTGCAACTGTTGGAATTTGTGAGAACAGTATGAACATTCATACTCGTATATAGGCATTCAGTTAACCCCCATTCAATTGCTTAAAAACTTTATTCTCTTCGATGCATTCAACAATCAATCTTTTTATCTTAGATGTTTCTCCGCTCTTAATTTTTATGCAACTTTTAGCAATTTTAAGCCTTTTTGCAAGTAGTTGCACTAATGCTTTATTCGCTCTGCCTTCAATAGGAGCATCTTTAACCCTGACTTGCAAAATACCATCTTTAAAACCTAAGATTTCATTGTTCTTTGCATTAGGCTTTAATTTAACCTCAATAATCAAAAACGCACTCCTTAAAAAGACAAAAGAAATTAGCATAACTTATATTATACGTCAACATTTTTATACAAAACATACAAGTTTCACATCTGTTTTGCTATATATAAAGCACCATTTCGTAAAAGCTTAATTCAAATAATCCATCTATTCTTACGCATCGATAAAAGTGCTGAGAACGGATTTATCTTAGTTTATTAACCGTTATCATTAATATGCAATTAAAGCCACAGAGAATATAAGGTGAGTAGTCTAATCGTAAAATGTGCTAAAGGCATCTACGGCATCTCTATCCATCCTTAGTTTATTGATATAATTTTCTAAATCAGGATAGCCCAAAGCAATGCCAAAAAGCACAATCTTATTATCCGGCAGCTTAAGTGTATTCCTGATGGTATCAGGATATGCTGCAATAGAAGCTTGGGGGCAGCTTCCAAGGCCTAATTCCCATGCCGCCAGCATAACACTTTGCGCAAATATGCCTATATCAATTAATGTGCCCTCACCTAAATGTTTTTCCCTTAAAAAAAATAGTTCTACAGGAGCGCCAAAAAATTTGAAGTTTTCCATTATGTGTTCATGCAAAGCCTCTTTGTCGGCTATAGGATCTATATGCTTATGCTTAAATATTTTCGCGTTGCAAGCCTTCCTGCGGTCATTAATAAAAGCAGGAATATTTCTGATGGCATAGTTATAATCATAGTTTCGCGCCTTTCTGCTGTTAAAGTCATCCATTAGCCTCTTAGAGAGTTCGTCTTTTGTTTTACCTGTTACGATAGCTACTTCCCAAGGCTGCATATTGTGCCCGGAAGGTGAAAAACGGGCAATATCCAATATTTTATAGATTAACTTTTTTTCTACAGGTTTATTCAAATATTTTCTCACAGAAAATCTGCTTTTGATAGCATCTTTCACATCCATACTTTTCCTCCAATTTTTAATAGGGTACCAATTAAGCTAACTGTTTAATCATATTTTGTCAAGCGGAAATACGAATGTCCTCCGCCGCTATGATTCCGGATACTGACGCCTGAATAATGCTTCTTGTTATACCTGCTCCGTCTCCTATGCAGTACAAGTTATTCAGACTGATAGATCTCATTTTATTATCTACCTTAATTCTCAGTGAGTAAAATTTTACCTCTACACCGTAAATAAGTGTATCCGGATTTGCAATACCCGGCATAACCTTGTCTAATTGATAAATAGTATCTTTAATATCTACCAAATATCTGTATGGTAGAACAAAAGAAAGATCTCCTGGCATTGCAGATTTTAAAGTCGGGCGGACAAAATTTTTTTCTATTCTCTTAAACGTTGACCTTCTCCCTCTGGTAAAATCGCCAAACCTCTGCACCATAACAGATCCACCACTCAGCATATTTGCAAGATGTGCTATATATTGGCCGTAGTGCACAGGTTCTTTAAACGGCTCTGTGAATTTAGTCGATACAAGCAGGGCAAAATTTGTATTTTCACTTTTTTTATTTCTAAAGCTGTGCCCGTTAACGGTAAAAAGATTATTTTCATTCTCTTCCATTGCAACAAATCCACCGGGGTTTACACAAAATGTTCTAACTTTATCTTCAAATTCCGATGTCAGATACAAAATCTTAAATTCATATAGATAGTTTGTAAAATAATCGGTTATGGCTCTGTTCGTTTCAACCCTCACGCCTATATCAACAGGGTTGATATCGAACTCTATGTCATATTTTGCAGCTATATTCTGCATCCAGTCATTGCCTATTCTACCTACTGCCAAAATAACTTTGTCATAATATAGCTTTTCCTTATCCCCTGTAACAATCCCCAAAAGATTTCCGTTTTCTACAATTAAATCTTCAATGTATTTTTCGCAGAATATATTGATATTGCTTGACTGCATAAGTTTATCGTACATATTTTTTATTGCTGAAAAAGCATTATCCGTACCCAAATGCCTGAACTTTGCAGCAAAGAGCCTCAATCTATGCATACTGCACCTGTATTCTAACTCTTTTATCCTTTCATAATCATTCTTTGTCTCTATTGAGGTTACGCCGCTTAAATTTTTCCATATTGTATCTGCTTCGTCTATTAACACCTTAAGTCTATCTTCCGATACAAAGTCCGTTAGCCATCCGCCAAAACTCGTAGTGAGCGCCAATTTCCCATCCGAATAAGCACCCGCACCGCCGAATCCGCTCATTATGTGTTTCCTGTCTCTATGATCAATATCTTTGCCCATTTCAAAAATATCTACCGTTATATTGTCAGCATCTATCAGTTTATAAGCAGCAAACATACCGGCACTGCCGGCACCTACAATGGCGACTCTCATAAAAATACCTCTCTACTTTTAAAGAAACTCGTCACACCGGTTTTTCTATTTCGGCTCAACAACGAATATTATAAATTTTTTTTCTCTGTCACTTTTAATGTGTCTTTTATGTCCTTAATATGTAGATCCATTTGAGGAAATGGTATTTCTATATTATTCTCATATAGTGCGTTATAGATAAGAATCAAAAATTCAGATGTAGTTCTTCTCGGTTTTAATGTTTTTTCTCCCTCTACCCATACATATAGCTCAAAATCAACGCTGCTACTATTCATATTTGTCATAACAACTTGCGGTTCCATAACCTTGCGGTTTCTAACATAATGAATAGAAGATTTTTCTAATGCTTGTAACACCGCCTGTTTTACCTTATCTACGCTGCTTCCATAAGCCACACCAAATGGTATACGCATTCTTCGAATATTATCGGCAAGTGTCCAATTTATAACATTATTCTGTATGAATGTCTGATTGGGCACAATAATATCAATATTGTCATTTGTCGTAATCGTTGTTGAACGCAAGCGCATATCGCTCACCCTACCTCTTAAATTTTCAGAAATCTCTATATAATCACCTATTTTTATGCTCTTTTCGAACATCATGATGAACCCTGATACAAAGTTGGAAACAAGATTTTGAAGCCCGAAACCAATGCCTACAGACAGTGCGCCCGCAATTATAGTTAGAGAGGATAGGTTGATGCCTACTGTCCTTAAAGCTGTAAAAAATCCTATCAGAAGAATGACATAATAACCCATATTGCTTAAGATGGTTTGTGAAGACGGTGTAATATT
Organism: uncultured Desulfurellaceae bacterium; assembly: GCA_913056505.1. Classification (GTDB taxonomy): domain Bacteria; phylum Campylobacterota_A; class Desulfurellia; order Desulfurellales; family Hippeaceae; genus CAJXLZ01. The sequence continues at coordinate 1,234 of CAJXLZ010000001.1, read as the reverse complement.
GCTTACATAATAGCTAAGTTTTGCGATATATCTCTTGTAAAGCTTGCCTATGTAGAACCCTAAAATAAATATCAACAGGGCCATAAACAACGAAATAATATCTACAGGCTTGCCGCTAATTGAAAAAAGGGGCTTATGAAGAACACTCCATGCGTAATTCATAATATATATAAAATGATGCCTGGTATCATTAAAAAATACCTTTGCTCTACCAAATCTATTTTGAAGTATATACTGCATAATATTTTCCAAACTACTCGATTCGATCTTTTTATCACTTGAAAAATTCTGCTCCCATCTGTTAACCATTTTTTTATATTCAAAAGCCTTTTTATCCTTATGCTTTAGAGCACTGAAAAATAGGATAAGGTAGTTGTCTATAATATTACCTATAATTTCATCTTTTTGTCTTTCGTATATTTGTATGTTGCGTGACGCCCTGTTTAGATTATCCTGTTTGGAGGATACAAGCAACAACCTCTCTTTCTCAATTTTTTGTTTTTCTATATCAAGCTTTATACTTTCATATCTTGATTTAAGGTCTTTTATTTTACTGTTTGCTTCAGTCGTGTTGAATTTAACCCTGCTCAATTGGAGAGCGAGATATTTTTCCCATTTTTCAAAATTCGTATTAAAATATTCAAGTTCCGCCTGCAAATTCTTAAGAGTTTTATAATAAAACGCATATTGCAACTGATACAATAAAAGCTCAGGGTTGTTTTCTGAACTTTGCTCTACTGTATTTTTTAGAAAATCCAGTTTATCGTTTTTGTCCTTGATCTCATTTTGAATAGTTACGCTTTTAATTGAATAGTTAACAAGCTGTTTGAAGAGAGACATATATTCCTTTTGCGTAGCAACTGTTCTGTTGCTTAAATCAGAAAATGCAGGCTTCGGAGGATATTTTGTTAAGTTGATCAATTTATAAAGAAGGGTTTTTTCCAATTGAACATTGGGGCTGTTATTTTGTCTGTCTATTTTTGAAAGCAACTGTTCATACAGCTTCACCGAGTCTTTGTTTTCATAAAGCGCACTATTTAAATCTGCGGCAAACAGTGAAAGCGGTATAAAAAACAGCACGAAAAGTAATCTTATTATCCGAAACATAACAGACATTATAAGCAAATATCTGGTGTTTTTCCATATTATTTTGCACAAACTGCAAGCTGATAGTTTATCCTTTGCTATTTGTTAAAATTATAGGAATAGGGGTAACAATTAATTCTTCATTTGT